>NZ_CATNVN010000032.1:0-15922 GCF_951230505.1 uncultured Neisseria sp. | reverse complement strand
TCCCCATACATACAAAAAAATACAAAACAAAGGCCGTCTGAAATGCTCTTTCAGACGGCCTTTTGAATTTGACCTATACTTTAATTTATATTGTTGACGCTTGTTTTTTGGTATGATGTTTCCTTGAGTTTATTTCAGCTTCGAGTTTGCTATGTCTGTCTATACCAGTGTTTCCGACGCTCAAATGCGCGATTTCTTGCTGCAATATGATTTGGGAGATTTCGTCTCTTTGCAGGGGATTGCCCAAGGGATTACTAACAGTAATTATTTTCTGACTACCTCAACCGGTCGTTATGTGTTGACTGTTTTTGAGGTTTTAAAATCAGAGGAACTACCTTTCTTTTTAGAGCTAAACCAACACTTGAGCCAAAATGGCGTTGCCTGTGCTGCTCCGATTGCTCGCAAAGATGGCAGACTGCATTCTATTTTGGCCGAAAAACCGGCTTGTTTGGTTACTTGTTTGAATGGTTCTGATACTGGCTGGCCAACTGAAGCTCAATGCTTCCATACCGGTGCTATGCTGGCCAAAATGCATTTAGTCGGTCAAAACTTTCCTTTAAAAATGAAAAATCCTCGTTATGATGACTGGTGGCGCGATGCCTGCACTCAGTTGCTGCCTGTTTTAGATTCTGAGGATGCTGCACTGCTTCAATCTGAAATTGCAGCTTTAGATGAAAATCTAGGAGAGCATTTACCTTCCGGTATTATCCATGCCGATTTATTTAAGGACAACGTCTTGCTTAATGGAGATGAAGTTTCCGGCTTTATCGATTTCTATTATGCGTGTAACGGTAATTTCATGTACGACTTGGCCATTGCAGTTAACGACTGGGCGCGGACAGCCGATAATAAATTAGACTCTGCTCTTTATGATGCTTTTATCCATGGCTATGAAAGCGTGCGTCCTTTATCTGATGAAGAACGCGCATATTTCCCTACTGCACAAAGAGCCGGATGTATCCGTTTCTGGGTGTCCCGCCTACTGGATTTCCATTTTCCTCAATCAGGTGAGATGACATTTATTAAAGATCCGAATGCATTTAGAGATCTACTATTGAGTCTTAAATAATATATAGATAAAAGGCCGTCTGAATCTAAAACGGCCTTTTATTTAATGCCCTCCCCCACTGGAGCCGTTAAATGGTGGTCTTGCCAGCCAAATAATGGGGATCATGCTGATGAATATGATGCTGCCTGCCAAGAAGATTTCATTTGAACCAATAATAAAGCCTTGTTGGGAAATGGTACTATTTATCGCAGCCAGGGCTTGCTCTTTGCTCAGGCCATTGGCCATCATGCCTTGAATAGATTGGTTGCTGATTGAGGACAATGAACTAATATGTTCGGTCAGCTGAGTATGGTGCAGAGCTTCGCGCCGTTCCCACATAGTGCTGACAACGGACACTCCGACACCGCCCATAAAGACTCGCAAGAAGTTAGACAGGCTACTGGCCGAGGCAATTTGATTGCCTTTCATATGTGATAAGGTGATACTGGTCAAAGGCAGGAAGAACATGGCTACGCCTAAACCCTGCCAAAACTGCGGCCAAACGACGTTGCTCATATCCATACCGGCATAGAAATCGGTTCGCCAATGGAATGTATAGGCAAATACCAAGAAGCTGGCACTGACAAACAGGCGCATATCGACGCGATTACCAAACTTACCGATAATCGGCGACAGAATAATCGGTAAAAAACCCACCGGCGCAGCAGCCAAACCGGCCCAAGTAGCGGTATAGCCGAGATTTGATTGCAACACTAAAGGCAGCAGGGTCAATGTACCCATATAAACCATGAAGCCCAACGATGTGGCAACAACGCCTATTGTGAAGTTTCTATTTTTAAACAATGACAAATCGACAATCGGGTATTTCTCTCCCAGCTCCCAAACAATAAAATATGTCAGGAACACCAAAGCGGTAACGCCCAAAACGATAATCTCTCCTGAGGCAAACCAGTCCAATTCCTTGCCCCTATCAAGCATCATTTGCAATGCACCGACACCGACAATCATCAACACCAGCCCGACATAATCGATTGGCGCCCTAATAATTTCGGTTTCCCTGTGTCTAAGCTGTTTCCAAGCAATGGAGGCGGATAAAATCCCAATCGGGATATTGATAAAGAAAATCCATCCCCAATGCCAGTTGTCCGAAATCCAACCGCCTAGAATCGGTCCCAATACAGGAGCAACAACGACGGTCATTGCCCATAATGCCAGTGCCAATGTTCGTTTTTCAGGCGGATAGGAAGCCATCAACAGGCTTTGGGACAAGGGAATCAATGGTCCGGCAATGAAACCTTGCAATACACGGAAAAAAACCAAAGCTTGAAGATTATGTGCCATACCGCACAGCCATGACGTTACGACAAACCCGATCACGGCGGCGATAAAGATTTTAACCTCACCAAACCGCTTGGCCAAAAAACCTGTCAAGGGAACGGAAATGGCATTGGCTACGGCAAATGAGGTAATCACCCAAGTTCCCTGCGTGGTAGCCGCGCCTAAATCCCCTGCGATAACAGGCACGGCGACGTTGGCGATGGTGCTGTCCAAGACTTCCATAAATACGGCCAAGCTGAGCGCCAAAGTTGCCAACACCAGCTTAAACCCTTGTAACGGCGGATAATTCATATTTTTAAACTATAAGACAACCGCCAACGCGGTCGATTGAAGAGAATCAATATTTCAGACGGCCTGAGCCTTCAATAAAAGACTCAGGCCGTCTGAAAAGATTATTTTGCGTATTGCTCGAAGATTTTATCGACTAAAGCATCGGCGGCTTTCCAATCCACACTTTCCGTTTCCGGCAAGGCAGTATTTTGTTCCGCTTCGGCAGTCATGGCTTTACCGCTGCCCTTCTCGGCAATATCGACTTTAACAGTCATCGACAAACCGACACGGAGCGGATTTTGTTGCAATTCTTTAGCATCCAAACTGATACGCACCGGCACACGTTGCACAACTTTAATCCAGTTGCCCGTTGCGTTTTGCGCCGGCAATAATGAAAACGCACTGCCCGTACCGGCCGACAAGCCCATTACCTTGCCATGGTAAACCACTTTACTGCCGTACAAATCGGCTGTCATTTCAACAGGCTGGCCGATTTTCATTTTGCGCAGTTGCGACTCTTTAAAGTTGGCATCCACCCACAGTTCAGACAGAGGCACAACGGCCATCATCGGCGTACCTTGCACGATACGTTGGCCGACTTGGACATTTCGTTTGGCAATTTGGCCGCCGATCGGCGAACGGATTTGCGTACGTTGCAAATTCAACCAAGCGTCTTTGATGTGGCTGATGGCCGTCTGAACTGCCGGTTGTTGGCGCAGAGGAATATTGCTGCCCAACGCTGCCTGAGCAGAAACTTCTTCCGCCTCAACCGCTTTCAATGCAGCCTGAGCCTGAACCACAGCGGCGCGGGCATGGCTGAGTTCTTCTCCGGAAACCGCTTCCGTACCCGCCAAGGATTCACGGCGGCGCAAATCGGCTTGCGCACGGGCCAAATCGGCTTTGCGTAACAACACTTGCGCTTTGGCTTTTGAATTGACCGCAGTTTGCTGTTTGTTTTGACGGATGGCCTGAATCAATTCATTTTGCGCGCGATCGTATGCCAGCTGAAAATCGCTGTCATCCAAAGCCACCAACACATCGCCTTTTTTCACGACATCCGTATCGTCATACATGACTTTGCGAACCGTGCCGTTCACCTGCGGCGTAATCATCACCAAATGACCGGCCACATAAGCATCTTCTGTTTCTTCTTCATGCTGCCAAAACAGAAAATACGCCAAAGCAACTACGGCTGCCGCAATAAGGAATAGGAGTGTAACGATAACTAAATTGCGTTTGCGATGCGTTTTAGCGCCGGAAGCGGCTACTTCCGTTTCATTTTGGACATTATTTTTTTCTGATTGAGTATCCATAAGTCCCAACTTTAATTTTGCACATGTGATAACGATATTATTGTCTTACTGGGCGCTGACTTATACCATCAGTCCCCAAAATACGCGCGTTTAACACGCTAAAGGGTCATATTTTATAGTTACACTCTATTCATTACAATAATTTCTTCCGGTAGCAAATGTAAATAAGGTAAGCAAAAGGCCGTCTGAAATTACTTTCAGACGGCCTACGTTTTAATCAAACGTTTATTTCTTATTTAATTTAAAGCCTCCGCCCAACTGGGCATTGAGGTTACTCCAAGCTGTCAGATATTCTGCATGGTATTGAACCGCAGACATTTTTGTACGCGCAGCTTCGTCTTGTTTTTGCAAAGCGGTCAAGCCGTTATCCAAACCTGCACGAACACGTCCTTTCGCATTTTGTACAGATTTATCCGCGATATTGACCATCTTATTCCAAGTATCTTGTCGGCTCTTCAGGCTTTGATAGTCGACTACGGCATCTGCCGCCGAACGCATGGCATTCAAAACAGTTTGGTCATACACGGCAACCTGCTCGTTATATTGGGCACGTTTGCCCGCCAATTTAGACTGCAGCGCACCGGAAGTAAACAATGGCAGATTCAAAGCCGGAACGATGCCCAACATACCGGAGGTTCGTCCGCGAATCAGATTGAACGCATCAATGTGCGTCATACCTGCCAAAACTTTTAATTCGATATTCGGGTAAAACTCTGCTTCAGTCGATTTGACGATATGCCATTTCTCTTCAAGCAAGGCTTTTTGCGCCGCGATATCGGGTCGGGCTGCCAGCAAATCCGCTTCAATTCGGTTAACCGGCAATGACGGCACAGCCGCCATTTTTTCCGGAACCTGTCCATTCAATGCACCCGGCACTCGGCCGGTCAATACAGCCAGACTGTTGCGGATTTTCTCATTTTTCTGAGTCCATGCCGATTTTTCAAGCTGTAATTGCTGTTGCGCCATTTCCAGAGCGTGCAAGGCATCGGCAGGAGCCAGCTGCGCTTTAACGCGTTGTTGCATCAGTTTCAATGCCTTATCCGCTAACTCTATGCGCGTATCTAGCAGCGCCAGTTGTTCTGTCGCCATCTGCCACGCAAAATATTGGGCAGCAACGGCATGAGCCAACTCGGTGCGGATGTGCTGCGCTTCATATACTGCTGCCCGGCTTTTTCCTAAAACAGCTTGAATCTGCTCTCGGTTTTTACCCCAAAAGTCGAAAACCAAACTGCCTTGTAAGGCTGCGTGCGCCAAAACCAATGTATGGTCGGTATCAACCATACCGGCTTGAGGTTTGGGTGAAACATAAGCACCCAGACCTGTAACGCCCAAACCGACTTGCGGTTTGTTTGCGGCTCCTACAACGCCCAGCTGCGCCTGAGCCTGCTCAAACCTTGCCTTGACGACACGCAGATTGGTAGACGTCTGAATGGCGGAAGCAATCAAATTGTTTAATTTTTTATCTTTCAGCTTCATCCACCAGCCGTCTTGGGCAGTAGCGGCAGATTGGCCTTGCGGCAGCGGATAGGCTGTTGTCTCATCCAAAGGCGACTGTTTGCCGAACGGCGCACATGCCGCCAACAGCGAAACAGCGGCAACGCATACGCTTGATTTGACCAAACCTAATTTCATACAGACTCCGTTTATGTGTGCCTGCCGCAGACCATCAGGCCGTCTGTTGTCAATTGCCCAAACGGTTCAACAGTTTACCCAACAGGTGTTGCAGCGTATCATAATCCTCTTTCGTGAAATCTTCCCACGCCTGGCCGCTCTGACGGGCAATTTGCGGCCATACTTCGTGGATGAAGGTCTCACCCGAAGGGGTCAATTTTAGCACAATCTGACGGCGGTCTTTTTGATTGATATAACGCTCTACCCAGCCGCGCTCAACCATGTCGTCCGACAGGCGTGTGGCACTGGTGCGCGTCAAGTCCATCAAGTCGCTCAAGCGCGAAGGCAGGATTTCGCTGTTTGGGCTGACGTAAACCGCCATCAGGGAAAACCACAGGTTTTCATTGATGCCGAACGCTTTCAGGTTTTCGTTCAAATGGCTGCTCAAACGTTCGGTTACGATGCGCAACATGCGGGATACTTGGTTTTGCTGCTCCGGAAACTGCGGCAGACGGGTAGAAAGCAAACGCATTGCGTTGACTAATTCGGTTTGTGAAAAACTCATAAATTCCTTCTTTCTGAGTGAATTATTTTATTCGATATCAATCAAAATAAAATATGATGTAATAATTTACTTTAAGATACCAATTACTTACTTTAAGACGTTATACTAATTCAGATGATTATTTTAGTGTATGAAAATCTGATAATCGGTTACATGCTCCTACTAAACGGAGTTTTCTATGCCTAAATCATGAAAATTCGACCATAAAAAAGGCCGTCTGAAACCTTGATGACAACTTTCAGACGACCTCCATAACGGATTAAAATAAGCTTTTCCACTTGTACCGGATTCAAACCATGAACACTTCCGCCTTTTTCCCCCACATTACCCTTATCGGCGTCGGTTTAATCGGCGGCTCGTTCATGCTCGACCTCAAACGCTTGGGACTGGTGCAAACCGTTACCGGCATCGACACCAATGCCGACAACCTCAATTACGCACTCGAATGCGGTATCATCGACCATGCCTATCCGAATATTTGCGCCGAAAGTATCGGCAATGCCGATTTGGTTTTGATTGCCACGCCTGTCTCCGTCCTGCCTGACGTATGCCGCGACATCAAGCCCTTCTTAAAAGATACAGCCTGCGTTTCCGATGTCGGCAGCACCAAACAATCGGCACTCAATGCCTTCCGCACCCACTTATCCGACCGCCTGCCGCAATGTTTTGCCTCCCACCCGATTGCCGGCTCGGATCAAAGCGGGGCAAAATCCGCGCGTTGCGGTTTGTTTCAAAACAGCCGCCTTATCATTACGCTACACGGCCAAGAAGCTTCAGACGGCCTAAGACGGCTGAAAAGCCTGTGGCAGGCGGTTGGTTCACAAATTTCCACCATGAGCGCCGAAGAACACGACAATATTTTTGCCGCCGTTTCCCACCTGCCGCACTTGGCCGCCTTTGCCTATGTTCATGCTTTGGTTGACCATCCGCACGGCAAAGACTATCTCCCCTATGCCGCCACCGGCTTTCGCGACTTTACCCGCATTGCTTCCAGCCATCCTGCCGTTTGGACAGACATCTGCATGGCCAACAGCCCTGCCCTGCTCAAGCTGACCGGCGACTTGAAAGAACAATTATCCAAATTGGAACAGCTCCTTTCAGAAGGCAACAAAACCGAGCTTTACCGCTATTTTGAAGAAGCCGCACAAATGCGTAATGACTGGCTGAAAAACCGTTAAATCTGTTTTCAGACGGCCTGATACCTTCTCAGCTAAAATCTTCATCACAATAAAAAGGGCATCTGTTTAGATGCCCTTTTTTTGATTTCTTACGACTTTAACCAACGTTTCACTCAGTCTTTCAAACGAAACTCAGCCGCTCTGGCGTGCGCGGTCAAGCTTTCGCCATGCGCCAACACGCTGGCGGTTTTACCCAACTTCTGTGCGCCTTGTTCTGAAACCTGAATCAGACTGGAGCGTTTTTGGAAATCATATGTTCCCAAAGGAGAAGAGAAACGCGCCGTGCGGCTGGTCGGCAAAACGTGGTTAGGGCCTGCACAATAGTCGCCCAGGCTTTCACTGGTATAGCGTCCCATGAAAATCGCACCGGCGTGGCGGATTTTTTTCGCCCACTTTTGCGGATTTTCAACCGACAGTTCCAAGTGCTCTGGAGAAATATAGTTGGCGATTTCGCAGGCTTCGTCCAAATCTTTAGCCAAAATCATTGCGCCGCGGTTACCCAATGAAGCTTCAATAATCGCACGGCGCGGCATGGTTTCAATCAAGCGGTTCATGGCCGTCTGAACTTCGTCCAAATACGCTGGAGAAGTACCGATCAAAATCGCTTGTGCAATTTCATCGTGTTCCGCCTGGCTGAACAAATCCATGGCCACCCAATCGGCAGGCGTCGTGCCATCGGCAATCACCAAAATTTCAGACGGCCCTGCCACCATGTCGATGCCGACCACGCCGAACACGCGACGTTTGGCCGCAGCGACAAAAGCATTGCCCGGGCCGGTAATCTTATCGACTTGAGGCACCGATTCCGTACCATAGGCCAAAGCCGCAACCGCCTGCGCGCCGCCGACCGTAAACACTTTAGTTACACCGGCCACAAAAGCAGCCGCCAACACAATATCGTTGCGCTCGCCTTTCGGAGTAGGAACGACCATGATGATTTCTTTCACGCCGGCAACGTGGGCAGGCATGGCATTCATGATGACGGAACTCGGATAAGCGGCTTTACCGCCCGGAACATAAATACCGACACGGTCAAGCGGCGTAATCTGTTGGCCCAAAAGCGTGCCGTCTTCGTCTTCGTAAGTCCACGACTCCATTTTTTGGTGTTTATGGTAGCTTTCCACCCGTCTCGCGGCCGTTTTCAAGGCCGTCTGAATGTTTTCGGGCAAACGCTCAAACGCAGACTGCAAATCGTCTTGCGTCAGGATTAAATCGTCGATGGTTTGAGCGGATGTGCCGTCAAAGCGGTTGGTGTATTCAATCAGCGCCGCATCGCCGCGTTTTTGAACATCGGCGCAGATGTCGGCAACAATACGGTCAATTTCAGGGTTTTGCGCGGTTTCAAAAGCAAGTAACGCTTTGAGTTCAGCTTGAAAATCAGGGGATTGGGTGTCGAGTTTCTTCATGGTTTGCTCTCTTCCTTGTTTCATTCCTATTATTTTCAGACGGCCTCAATCACTCAAAGGCCGTCTGAACATTATTTTTTCAAAAAACCTTTTTTCTGCAAAAACGCCAACATATGCGGCCGCACAGGATTACCCAAGGTTTTGGCCAGCGATTCCTTCCAAGGTATCGGACTGCCCTTGCGCAACTCATAATAATCCGCTACTGCCTGATTATAGGCTTCAACCGCATCGGCATTCAGGCTCGGACAGGCGTTTTCGGCATAGACCATTTCCTTAGGCAGGCGCGGCTTGAGTGGCGGGTCTTGATCAGGATAACCGAGGCACAGCCCCACCAAAGGCACGCAATAATCCGGCAGGTTCAACACATCCGACACTTTTTGCGCATTATTGCGCAACGCGCCAATATACACGCCGCCCAGCCCAAGCGATTCGGCGGCAAGCAATACGTTTTGCGCCATAATGCCTGCATCGACCGCGCCAATCAGGGTTACCTCCGCCCAATCAATTTGCGCATCGGGAAACATTGCCTTGTGTTTGGAAAAATCGATGCAAAACAATAAAAATTCCGCACAATGGACAATATAAAGTGCGCTTCCTGCCGCTTCATGTATCCCCTGCCTCAGCGCAAGGTCGGATACGCGGATGATGGAAACGCATTGCAGATTGTTGGAAGTCGAAGCCTGTTGTCCGGCGCGAACCAGCGTATCGAGGATTTCATCGGCAATCAGTTCGGAAGTAAACCTGCGGATGGAACGATGGGAAAGAATCGTATCGAGTGTCGGTTTGCTTTGCATCATGATGGGGCTTTCAAACTGGGTTGGCAGACAGGTTTTGCCAAAAACTTTTCAGACGGCCTTAGCGGCATTTTCAAATGCCTGAATAATCGGATTCAACAGCGCATATTTGGTTTTCAACGCCGCCTTGTTGACCACCAAGCGGCTGGAAATATCAGCCACATGTTCCACAGCTTCCAAACCATTGGCCTTCAATGTATTGCCGCTGGAAACCAAATCGACAATCGCATCGCTCAGGCCGACCAAAGGCGCAAGCTCCATCGAGCCGTACAGTTTGATGATGTCCACATGCACACCCTTGTCGGCAAAGTGTTCGGCGGCGATATCGGGATATTTAGTAGCAATCCGCAAGCGGCTGCCGGGTTTGGACGCAGCGGCGTAATCAAAACCTTTTTTAACCGCAACCATCATGCGGCATGAGGCGATGTGCAAATCCAAAGGTTGATACAGGCCATCTCCGCCATGCTCGATCAGCACGTCCTTACCGGCAATACCAAAATCCGCCGCACCATATTGCACATAAGTCGGCACATCGGTCGCGCGCACAATCACCAAACGGATATTGTCATGATTGGTACCAATAATCAGCTTGCGTGATTTTTCGGGCTCTTCTGCAGGCACAATACCGGCGACGGCCAACAGCGGCAGGGTTTCCTCAAAAATTCGCCCCTTGGATAAAGCAATCGTTAAAAGTGTGTCGGTCATTTTTTTATTCTCCTTTGCCGTATCATAAAGCAAGAAGGCCGTCTGAAATCCACAACCCATTTCAGACGGCCCCAACTACGGTTTTACAATAAAGTTTTCACATCAGCCGCAATCGTTTCCGGCTCGCTGCCATAAGGCGAGAAAATCGCCACTTCGCCGTTTTTATCAATCAAATATGCACCTGAAGAGTGGTCAACCAAATAGTTTTCGCTGTCTTCTTTTTGGTTTACTTTAGCCGATACCACACGGTATTGCTGTTTGATGACAGGCAGGCTTTGATCGCCGGTTGCCGTCAGGCCGATAAAATCAGGGTTGAACTGTTTGGCGTATTTGCCGATTACTTCAGGCGTATCGCGCTCAGGGTCAATGCTGACGAATACCACTTTCACGTCTTTAGCCTGATCGCCCAATTGTTTTAAAGTGTCGCTGTAAGTCAGCAACTCGGTTGGGCATACGTCAGGACAGTGGGTATAACCGAAAGACAGGATAACCACTTTGCCTTTCAAATCGCTCAGGCTGAAAGGTTTGCCGTCGCCATCGGTCAATGTAAAGTCACCGCCAATATCTTCTTTGCGCATATCGGTACCACGCGCTTGCGCTTTGGCAGTAGATTCACCGGAAGCAGCAGGCGCAGCAGAAGCGGCAGGTGTCGAAGAAGCCTCTTTGGCCTCTTCTTTAGGCTGACAAGCAGCCAGAGCAGCCAACGCAAAAGCACTGAGTAGGAAAGTTCGTGTAACGGAAAGCATAAATTTTCTCCAAAACCGTTTCAAATAAGTGCGGCCAAATAACTGCCCGGCCGATATAAAAACAAAACATCTTCATATTAACGCGTTTGACACATTAAATGTAGCCCTTTTTGCAGATAAATACTGCTTTTTTTGTTTTAAAAATCTGCCTTCCATTTAGATAGCCATCAAATGTAAAAAGTTTAATTCATTAAAAATCAAATAAATATAAAAATAATCCAATTTTTTTTCAATTACTGCTTTACAAGATTCGAGAACTCGCTATAATGACGACTTCTTCGCTAGCCCAGGTGGCGAAATTGGTAGACGCAGGGGACTCAAAATCCCCCGCCGCAAGGTGTGTCGGTTCGAGTCCGACCCTGGGCACCAAATTAAAAAAACCTCTTGATTCAGTCAAGAGGTTTTTTGCTATTCATCATTTGCAAAACCTTCTCCTTACTCAAACTGTCAACAATCCACCCACATCAAGCTCAATAAAACTATTTTTTTATTTCTTTAAAATCAAACGATAATCTATTTTCACTCCTTAAACGTTAAAAGATGAAAGATTTTGTCTTGCTTGTACAGTCGGATTGCGTTATCGTTTCTACTCTTTTTCACAAACTCTGTGTTTCTTTCCAATTGCTTGGATAGTCTGACTGTCATCGTATTCCCTCAGTGCGCGTACCCTAAATCGCTGCTTGGTGGAATTGCATTACAGGTGCTGTGGTGAGGCGGATTGTTCCTATTGGTTTGAGACCATATAAAAGAGGTCAATATGCAATTATCAGGCGCACAAATCATCGTGCAAAGTCTCAAAGCCGAAGGTGTCGAGTATGTATTCGGCTATCCGGGCGGCGCGGTTATCGAAATCTACGATGCCCTTTTCCAACTCAATAAATTCAAGCACATCCTGGTTCGCCACGAGCAGGCCGCCGTACATGCGGCAGATGCCTATGCCCGTGTCAGCGGCAAAGTCGGCGTTGCCTTGGTGACTTCCGGCCCGGGCGTGACCAATGCCCTGACCGGTATCGCCACTGCTTACAGTGACTCCATTCCGTTGGTAGTCATCAGTGGCCAGGTGGGCAACTCCCTTATCGGGACAGACGCATTCCAAGAAGTGGATACAGTCGGCATTACCCGCCCTTGTGTCAAACACAATTTCTTGGTGACCAATATTGCTGAGTTGGCAGATACCATCAAAAAAGCTTTCCAAATCGCCGCCAGCGGCCGTCCGGGTCCCGTTGTTGTCGATGTTCCTAAAGATGTCACCCAAGCAATGGCTAAATTCAGCTATCCGCAAGAAGACATCTTCATCCGCTCTTACCAACCGGTTGTACAAGGCCACATCGGTCAAATCAAAAAAGCCGTACAAATGCTGGCTTCCGCCAAACGCCCTATTGTTTACTTTGGCGGCGGTGTGGTTTTAGGCAATGCCTCTGAGGAAATGACCAAATTCGTCCGCATGATCGGCGCTCCTTGTACCGGTACATTGATGGGCTTGGGTGCATACCCTTCCAGCGACCGCCAATTCTTGGGTATGCTGGGTATGCACGGTACTTACGAAGCCAACCTCGCCATGCAGAATGCAGACGTTGTACTGGCAATCGGTGCGCGCTTCGATGACCGCGTGATTTCCGTGCCGTCCAAATTCTTTGAAAAAGCCAAAAAAATTATTCATATCGACGTTGACCCGTCCAGCATTGCCAAACGCGTCAAAGTGGATATCCCGATTGTCGGTGACGTGAAAAACGTATTGTCTGAAATGATTCAATTGTGGGGCAAGCAAGAATCTGCACCTGCTGCCGACTCATTGGATAAATGGTGGAAAAGCATTGAAGAATGGCGTTCACGCAACTGCCTGTGGTTTGATAATGAAAGCGAAATCATCAAACCGCAATACGTCATTCAAAAACTGGCCGAAATCACCAATAATTCTGCCATCATTACTTCCGACGTCGGTCAACACCAAATGTTTACCGCCCAATATTACCCATTTGAGCGTCCACGCCAATGGCTCAATTCCGGCGGTTTAGGCACAATGGGCGTCGGCCTGCCATATGCCATCGGTGCAAAACTGGCCGCTCCTGATCAAGATGTATTCTGCATCACCGGTGAAGGCTCGATCCAGATGAACATCCAAGAGCTGTCGACCTGCTTCCAATACCGCGTTCCTGTTAACGTCGTTACCCTGAACAACGGCTACCTCGGCATGGTCCGCCAATGGCAAGAACTTTATTACGGCAACCGTGAATCAGAAACCTATTTCGACTCATTGCCTGATTTTGTCAAACTGGCCGAAGCCTACGGCCATATCGGCATCCGTGTGGACAAGAAATCCGATGTCGAAGGCGCGTTGCTGGAAGCATTAAACCAAAAAGACCGCCTGGTATTCCTCGATTTCTTGACCGACAAGAAACAAAACGTACTGCCTATGGTCGGCAACGGCAAAGGCTTGGACGAGATGGTTCTGCCGCCGCATATGCGCGAAACATTGTCAGCGTAAGGAGAGAAAAATGCGACATATCTTATCTATTCTGATGGAAAACGAATCAGGTGCGATGAGCCGTGTGGTAGGTTTGTTCTCCGCACGCGATTACAACATCGACTCCTTGGCTGTTGCACCAACCGAAGACAAAACCTTGTCTCGCATGACCATCGTTACCCATGGCGACGAACACGTTATCGAGCAAATCACCAAACAACTCAACAAACTGATTGAAGTTATCAAAGTGGTCGATTTGAACGAAAGCCGTTTTGTCGAACGCGAGCTGATGTTGGTAAAAGTCCGCGCCGTCGGCAAAGACCGCGACGAATTCCTGCGATTGACCGAAATCTACCGCGGCAGCGTCATTGATGTAACAGACCGCAGCTACACCATCGAAATCACAGGCTCTACCGAAAAACTCGACTCTTTCCTCGAGACAGTCGGTCGTGCTCAAATTTTGGAAACCGTCCGCACAGGCGCAGCCGGCATCGGCCGCGGTGAGCGTATTTTGAAAATTTAACGCTGTATCGCTCAGACGGCCTTTTACTTTCAACAAAGGCCGTCTGAAAAACAGTAGGAGACAAACGTGTCACGCATCCAAATCATTGCATTAGTTACCGTCAAACCCGAATACACCGAGGCTCTGGCTGCCCAGTTTAAAGAATTGGTCAAAGTCAGCCGTGCAGAAGAAGGCAACATCAGCTACGACCTGCACCAAGAAATCGGCAAACCCAACCGTTTCGTATTCGTAGAAAGCTGGAAATCCCAAGCAGCTATTGACGAACACAATGCCAGCGAACATTTCCAAAACTTCGTCAAATCCATCGAAGGAAAAACCGAAACACTGGAAATCGTCTTGATGAACCAAGTCCCCGCTTAAGCCCTTATTACTTTTAACTCAACCCGGATTATCCGGAACCCTCTTACACTAAGGAAATAAAATGCAAGTTTATTACGATAAAGACGCTGACCTTTCTCTGATCAAAGGCAAAACCGTTGCCATCATCGGTTACGGTTCACAAGGTCACGCACACGCAGCAAACCTGAAAGATTCCGGCGTAAATGTCGTCATCGGTCTGCGCCAAGGCGGCTCTTGGAAAAAAGCCGAAGCAGCCGGCCACGACGTGCGCACCGTTGCCGAAGCAACCAAAGCAGCCGACGTTGTGATGATTCTGTTGCCTGACGAAAACCAACCTATCGTATACAAAAACGAAATCGAGCCAAACTTGAAAGAAGGCGCAGTATTGGCATTCGCTCACGGCTTCAACGTACACTACAACCAAATCGTCCCTCGCGCCGACCTCGACGTTATCATGGTTGCCCCTAAAGGCCCAGGCCACACCGTACGCAGCGAATTCCTGAAAGGCGGCGGCGTACCTTCCCTGATCGCCGTTTACCAAGATAAAAGCGGCAAAGCTAAAGACATCGCCCTGTCTTACGCCGCAGCCAACGGCGGTACCAAAGGCGGCGTGATTGAAACCAACTTCCGCGAAGAAACCGAAACCGACCTCTTTGGCGAACAAGCCGTATTGTGCGGCGGCGTGGTTGAATTGATCAAAACCGGCTTCGAAACCCTGACTGAAGCAGGCTACGCCCCAGAAATGGCCTACTTCGAATGCCTGCACGAAATGAAGCTCATTGTTGACCTGATTTACGAAGGCGGCATCGCCAACATGAACTACTCTATTTCCAACAATGCAGAGTACGGCGAATACGTAACCGGCGTCGAAGTCATCAACGACAAATCCCGCGAAGCCATGCGCAATGCCCTCAAACGCATCCAAACCGGCGAATACGCTAAAATGTTCATCCAAGAAGGTGCCGTCAACTATGCCAGCATGACAGCCCGTCGCCGTCTGACCGCTGATCACCAAATTGAAAAAGTCGGCGCTCAACTGCGTTCTATGATGCCTTGGATTGCCAAAAACAAACTGGTTGACCAAGACAAAAACTAATCTATCTTCCAATCAAATAAAACCTGCCCGAGCAATCAGGCAGGTTTTTTATATATTTGCAAACCCAATACACTATAAATTTTAATTACCAAGGCCGTCCGAAAACACGATAAACAATATTCACAACCCAATTTTATATACCCCATATTTTATAGCCATCCCAAAATTACCTTTTAGAAAAACACATTACAAAATAAAAGACCGCCTTATGCTTCCACCCTGTCTGTAAAAAACAACGTTTCCCTGCAAAAATCACTCAAAACAAGAGGAAAATTTGTTTTCCTAGGCCATAACCTTTATATTATGGTCATGGAATCGTTGAAATAGAACGATATCGTAATAAGAAGAACGAATACTCGCTTCTTCACACTTAAAAAAGGAAAACAGCAATGAAAAAATCTCTGATTGCCCTGACTCTGGCGGCTCTGCCTGTTGCAGCTATGGCTGACGTAACTCTGTACGGTCAAATTAAAGCTGGCGTTGAAGTATCCAAAGTAAAATTGGGTGAACAAACTGCTGCTAAACTGGGTCACGAGAAAAGCTCTAAAACTGCTACTGAAATCGC
>NZ_CATNVN010000031.1:0-16288 GCF_951230505.1 uncultured Neisseria sp. | reverse complement strand
AAAAGATGAATGCCCTCGGTATGCAGACTGCCGGCGATTTGCGCCGTTTTGAGCGCGGCGAACTTTTAAACCATTTCGGCCGCTACGGCTACCGCCTTTACGATTTGGCACGCGGTATCGACGAGCGACCGGTCAAAGCCGAACGCGAACGCCTGCAAATCTCAACCGAAATCACCTTGCCCGAAGATTTGTCTTTGGTGCAGGCTTCAAGCCATTTGCCGCACCTTGCCGAAGACCTCTGGCGGCAAATCGAACGTAAAAACGTCGAAGCCAAAGGCGTTACCCTCAAACTCAAAACCCACGATTTTCGCATTATCACGCGTTCGCTGACGTATTCTTCCGTCCTTCCCGACAGCGCCTCTCTGCTTCAGGCGGCGCATACTTTGTTGCAACGCATACCGCCGCAACGCGAAGACGCCTTCCGCCTGATCGGTATCGGCGTGAGTCATTTGCTGCCGAAAAACCAGCAGCAGACGCTTTGGTTATAAAGAAATAGAAAAGCATTCTTTCCGTTTGAAGATAGGGCGCAGGACAATATCGTTCCATAACCATATCGACAGCCGTTTCAACAGGCCGTCTGAAAATTATTAGGAACAACCAGCCATGTCTTTATTCCGTCCCCAATTCTGGAAAATCCCCGAAATCAGCGATGCCGAACGCCGCCGCCTGCCTGAATTGGCAGCTGCTTTGGAGCGCCGTTTGCAAGACATTGCCGCACGCTATCCGCAAGCCGTATTCGCATCCAGCCTTGCGGTTGAAGATATGGTCATTACCGATGCCGTGTGCCGTCTGAAACTGCCCATCCGCATCATCACGCTCAATACGGGCAAACTCAATCCCGAAACCGCCTCACTGATTGCCGAAACCAATGCGCGCTATCAAACCGAATTAGAAGTGTTTTATCCCAACCAGCAAACCGCCGTTGAATTTGAAGCGGAGTTTGGCACGGCTGCTATGTACGACAGCGTCGAGTTGCGCCGCCGTTGCTGCCATATCCGCAAAATTGAACCGCTTAACCGCGCTTTGCACAACGCCCCCGCATGGCTGACCGGACAACGCCGCAGCCAGTCCGAAACACGCAGCGAATTGAATTTTGAAGAGCTGGATACCGGCCGCAACATCGCCAAATTCAATCCTATTTTCGATTGGGAAGAGCAGGATGTTTGGGCATATGCGCACGAGCACCAAGTTCCGCTTAATGCGCTGTATCATCAAGGCTATCCCAGCATTGGGTGCGAACCCTGCACGCGTCCGGTCAAGTTGGGCGAAAATATCCGCGCCGGACGATGGTGGTGGGAAAGCAAAGACAGTAAGGAATGCGGTTTGCACAAATAATCAAAGGCCGTCTGAAAACGTTTCAGACGGCCTTTTTGACGGTTTATAGTGGATTAAATTTAAACCAGTACAGCGTTGCCTCGCCTTGCCGTACTATCTGTACTGTCTGCGGCTTCGTCGCCTTGTCCTGATTTAAATTTAATCCACTATAACAAAATAATTTATAAAGAATTTGTTTTTCGTTCAAAAAAAGTGGAAAGCAGGGCGGTATCGATGTCCCATTTCCAAATGCCTTGATCCGAGCCGTCCATGCCGCGCAGGAAGAGGTAGCGGATGGCGATTTTGGGCAACGGCTTGCCGCGCAGGGCATAGTAGCGCGCGATGGCAACGGCGTAGATCAGGGCTTGCAGGTAGTAGTGATGATTCGCCACGGCTTCGTTCATCGCTTGTTGGGTGTAGGCGCTTGCATCGTTGCCCAAATGGTTGGATTTGTAGTCGATTAAAACGACATTGCCGTTTGAATCTTGGCAAACCATATCGATAAAGCCGTTCAAATAGCCTTGTAAATCATGGAAATCAAGCAGTTGCGCGGCTTGGACGCATTCGGGCGGCAGGTTTGCTTCGCTTGAGGCAAACCAACGGCGCAAGTCGTCCAGTTTGAAATCGTCCATGTACAGGGTAAACCCCATTTCGGGTAGGCGTCGGCTCGGCGGAATCTGCGACAGGCTCTCGCCGATTAAAGGCGTCAGGCGGCAGGTGTCGAGCATAGCGCTTACCGTCGGCAGCCATTTGTCTTCAAAGCTGTGGCGTTGCAAAACTTCGGCAATCATTTCGGATTGGCTCTCGGCAGAGGCGGAGAAGTCGAGTTTTTCCAGCATTTCATGCAAACATACGCCGGCATTGGTGCCGCGGGGAAAATGGTGGATATCGAGGCCGTCTGAAAGCGGAGACGGCAGGTTTTCAGACGGTATGGCACGGTCTGCGCTTTCTGCCGGATCGATGGCAGGTTGCAAAGGTTCGTGTTGTTCGTCGGTTGACTTGGTATGCCTGCTCAAACCGGTAAAGCTGGTGTGGCGGATAAAGTCAAAATCGCGGCGTTTAATGCTCTGTGCGCTCAAGGCTTGGTCTTGCTGGCGGCTGTATTGATAGACGGTTTCCGGCGGGGCTTCTTCCGTGAAGGCAAACTCCGTATTTTCAGGCGCGTTTTTGATAAAGCGTTGCCAGTTGGTTTTAAGCATTTCCACAACGTCTGTCGCGCTTTTATAGCTTTGGCTGACGCTTTCGCGGCCGGCATCCGGTAAACCTTCGAGCAGATAGGCAAAAGGATTGTTTGGCGTACAGTTTTTGTTGGCGGCGGCGTAGATGTTGAGCTGTTCTTCGGCGCGGGTAAGGGTGACATAAAGCAGGCGTAAATCTTCCGCCGTCTTTTCGTCGGCAAGGTGGCTTAATTCTGCTTCCGAGGTTTGCGATTTTGCCAGTAGCTCGGTTTCGTGGCTTTCAGTATGCAGGATTTTCCAGTTTTCTTTGGAATTGTCTTTGGTATCCCATGCGAAGGGGCAGTAAACCAAAGGATATTGCAAACCTTTCGACGCATGCATGGTAACGATTTTGACCAGTTTTTCGTCGCTTTCAAGACGGATGGTTTGCGCGTCTGACGGGAAATGGCCGCTGCGCGCACGGCTGATTTGCTCGTTTAACCATTTATGCAGGGCGGCGGGGTTTCGGCTTTGGCTGTCTTCTTCGGCCAAAAGCTCCAGAATTTGGTAGTAATTGGTCAGACTGCGTTCGTTGCCGCCCTTGAGCAGGCGTGTTTCGATGTCATGTCGGGCGGCAAACTGCTGCACGGCGGCAAAAATGCCGCCTTTCCGCCATTTTTCCATGGCTTCGGCAGATGACTCCAGCCATTTGAGCAGCTGATGTTCGTTGTGGTTGAGCTCGTAAATCTCTTTGGCGGTATAGCCGAACAAAACGCCGGTCAAGACAAAGCGCAGCCAGTCGGTTTGCCTTGGGTTGAGCCAAAAGCCGATCAGCGCGGACAGCGAGTCGGCCTCGGCGGAATCGAAAACGGACTGGCGCGACAGCAACACGCTTTGGATACGGCGCTGTTTCAGTTTTCCGGCAATCATCGCCGCTTCGTTGTTGGTACGGACCAAAACGGCAATGTCGCCGGATTCCAACGCGCGGCCTTTGAAATTCAGACGGCCTTCGGCTGCTTCATTGAGCGCAAAGGCAATTTCATCGGCACAATATTCGGCGGCTCGGCTGCGCAAAATCTCTTTGCCGGTTTGATCGTCCGTATTGAGCCAGCGCACTTGGATGGCGGGGCGGTGTGGCGACAGCCAGCTTTCGGCGCGGCTGGCGGAGACATCGCTGTAATCGATGTTTTCCAATACAAAGGGGTGTTTTTTTTGTTTGAACAAGGCGCTGATGCCGTTAATCAGCTTGGCATGGCTGCGGTAGTTGACGGCAAGGGTGTAATGTCTGTCCGCATCTTGCGCGGCTTGCAGATAGGCGTAAATGTCCGCACCGCGAAAGCTGTAAATTGCCTGTTTGGGGTCGCCAACAAGAAACAGCGGGCAGCCTTGTTCGATAAAAATTTGGCGGAAAATTTCGTATTGCAGCGGGTCGGTATCTTGGAATTCGTCAATCAGCGCGATTTCCCAGTTTGCCGCCGCAGCTTTTGCCAACGCGTTGCCGTGTTCATTGGTGGTCAATGCCTGATGGACGTCCAGCAGCAAATCGTCAAACACGCGCTCGCGGCGTGATTTTTTTTGTTCGGCAATGGACTGATTGATGTGGGAAAGGAGGTCGAGTTGCAGGCAGATGAAGACTGCTTCTTCCGCGCTTTCCATTGCCTGCAAATCACGACCGAGATTGGCTAAGACTTGCAGCTGAATAATTTCCGGCGCATCGGCATCAGCTTTATATTCTTTTTTCAGTTTGCTGTTGAGCGTATCGATACTGAAGAGGCTTAATTTTTCCAGCGTTTGTTTGCTCAGGCGGGGCAGACGGTTGGATTCGGCGTTTGTTTTTAAATCGGTAAAAACATTTTCAAAGGTATTTTTTCTGTAGATATTGCCGTTAAGTTTGGGAAAGATTGCCCAAAACGCTTTTTTCAAGTCTTCCAACTGGCCGCAAACTTTTTGCCATGTTTCTTGAAGATTGGCTTGAGCTTCTTTCAAATTGCCTTCAGGCCGTCTGAATTTCAGATAGGGGCGGCCGGTATAGCTTTTGATTTCGGCAAGCATTTCTTCGGGCGTGCATTTTCGGTCAAAAACCAATTGTGCCAATGTGGTATCGGTCGCCACTTTCTGCCGCCAAAAGTCCTGCGCTGGAATCAGCAGCCTCTCGCGTGAGTCGTCCGACAGCTCGACATCCAAAGGTGCGCCGCACAAAAACGCGTAATCGCGCAAGACGCGCTGACAGAAGCCGTGGATGGTGTAAATCGATGCGTTGTCAAACTGGCTCAGCGCGGCTTTGAGGCGGAGAATCAGGCGATGGCAGCTTTCCTGTCCGTCTTGCTCACCTAAAGCCAAAGGAATCAAGCGATTGAGAAAGTCATCGGGGGATTTTTTCTCTTTTTCGTAATATTTATTCAGGCCGTCTGAAATATGTTCCGGCT
Organism: uncultured Neisseria sp.; assembly: GCF_951230505.1. Classification (NCBI taxonomy): domain Bacteria; kingdom Pseudomonadati; phylum Pseudomonadota; class Betaproteobacteria; order Neisseriales; family Neisseriaceae; genus Neisseria; species uncultured Neisseria sp. The sequence goes on along the minus strand of NZ_CATNVN010000031.1, from coordinate 11,391 downwards.
TGCCGCCCAAGGTTTGGATTTCGTTCAAAACCTGCAACACTTCGTCCAAACGTGCGCGCAAACGGGTTTTCAGTTCTGCCGTCGCCGCTTTGGTAAAGGTAACGACCAGAATTTTCTCGATGTCTTTTTTTTCTAAAACAATCAGTCGGGTAAAGAGCGCGGCAATGCCGTAGGTTTTACCCGTACCGGCGGAGGCTTCGATGAGGTTGGTGCCGTCGATGGAAAGGGTGAGCGCGTCAAAAGGAAGGGCGGAAGACATGGTTGGAACGGAATAGTATTAGCGAGGCATTATCATAACAGAGATAGTGTGTGGTTTTGCATCGATGATAAAAATGCCGTCTGAAAACTTACTGTTTTCAGACGGCATGTCTTAATGGCTATTCAAATGACTTCAATAGCGCATCTTAGTAACGCAAACGGCGTTTGGCGTAGCTTGGTTGGCGGGGACGATAGGTATAACGGTTCGCCGCAGAAGCTTTAGTGTTGTCATAGTAGTGCACAACATTATTACCGTTGATGGCCGTATTGTTGACGCTCAAACCGGTTGGAGAGCCGGTAGTAATAACGACATTGTCGCTTTGGATGACGTTTGCCGTATTGGTCACGTTGGCGTCGTTTTTACCTTTGGCGTTGATGCCGCCGTTTGGTTTGCCTGAAGCATAGCTGCCGTTGACATTGACGGTCAGATTTTTTTCGTTAACGCTGCTGATCGCGCCGGAAGTATTGACTTTGTTGCCTTCTAATTCAACGGAGTTGTTGGATACCAAGTTGGTACCGTGCAGGTTGACGTCGCCGTTGTTGGCATTGATTTTAATATCGTTGCCGGCCGCTACATTTGCGCCTGCGGCGGTAGAAGAAGCGTTATCGGTTTTGTTGACGCCGACAGAGCCGTTGACATGAGGAACGGCCACACCGGTTTCAACATTGATTGTCGCACCAGCGCCGATACCGACATTAACGGCTGTACCTTGGTTGGAGGCAGTATTGGCTGACTCGGTGAAGGTTACACCGTTGCCTGCGGTAATGTTGACGTTGTTGTTGGCAGTAATGTTGGATGCGATTTCAGCAGAGTCTTTGGCGTTGATGACAACATTGGTCGCATTCATATCGCCTTTGACGGCGGTAGATTCTTTTTTGTTTTCATCAGCGTAGTTGACGTTCAGGTTGGCATTCACATCAACGTTTGAACCGTCTTTAGTGTATGCGCCGACAGTCAAAGAAGCGCCGCCTTGTTTGCTGCTGCTGTTGCTGGTGTTGTGAGCGGCAGTATTGTGGTATGAACCTGCGTCAATGTTGATCGCACCGGTAGCATCGTATTTTGTACCTTCATCAGACACTTTGTCATTTGCCAAAACGATGGCATTGCCTGCGTTGATGGTGGTGGCGGTTGCAGTGGATTCATTGTGGGTCGAAGAATTGCCTTGACCTTGTGCAGTGATTTCACCGCCGATGCCTTTGTTGGTGCTGATGCCGGCAGAAACGACCAAACTGCCGCCGTTTTGTTTCACATCGGATTTCGCGCCGCTGTGTGCCGCTGCATGGGTAACGTTTTTGGCAGATTCAACCACATTGCCGGTCGCATTAATCACGGTACCTTCTTGATTAATATTGCCGTTGGCAGTGATGGTGGTGTTGCCGCCGGTGTTGATGTTGGATACATGAGATGTATTCGTTACGGTAGTTGCATCTGTTTTGGTGCTGGTAATGCCGACAGATACGCCGACGCCTGCAACGTTATTTTTTTCGTATGCAGTAGCAGAGACGCCCAAATCGGTTACGCGGCCGGATTCGGTTACAGTGTTGCTGCCTTTGGATGCAACAACATTGACGTCATTGGCTGTGGAAATGTTGACAGATTCTTCGCCGTTGACTTGGCTGCCGCTGACGGTAACGTTTGAGTTGGAAGACAACTGGGTGTTTTTACCGGTCAAAATGCTGCCGTTTAGGCCGACAGAATGGGTGTCGGTATGGGTATCGGTGAATTTGATACCGGCTTTGGCAGTCACGCTACCGTTTTCTTTATTGGTTTCGGTGCCAGAGTAGCCTTTGATGGAATACTCGTTGACCTGTTTGTTTTCTACCGCTTTGGCAGCATCAATGGTCAAATCGCCTGCGGAAGAAAGTTGCAGTTTTTGTGCCGCAAACAATGCAGAGCCGATCACATTGATGTCTTTGTTGGAAACAACGGTCAGGTCGGCATTGGAAACCAGGGTGGAACCAGTTACTTTTTCAATGCTGCTGTTGCTGCTGGTTTTAGAGGTCGTGATATTGAAAATCGTACCTTTACGCGCGCTTTGTGCGGAAGTATCGGTGCTGGTGGCGTTTTTAATATCAACGTTGCCTGCTTTGGAGCTGACGAATGTACCGGCTTGGCCTTCAACGGTACTGCCGTAAACGTTGACGCCGTTTTTTGCACCCAAGACTACGTTTGAGTTGGCAGTAATGCTGCTGCCGTGCAGGTTTTCGGTGCGGTTGTTTTGAACTTGGCTTTCACCGCCGAACAGGCCGCCCCAGTATTTTTTCTGGTCATCGAGGCTGTTGGTGTTGATGGTGGTTTGAGTACCCAAGTTGATGTTGTTGACATCGGTAACGACATTGCCGTTTGCCGCAATGCTTGCGCCGTAAGTGCTCAAATCGCCTTCGGAAATCAAACCGATATCACCGGCTGCGGAGATTTTAGTTTGATGGGCGGTAGAGTTTTTTGAAGATTTTGTAGCGATACCGGTTTTCAGGGCAGCAGTTTCATTTTTGAAGCTGACATAAGTCGAGCTGCTGTCGGTTTCGCTGTTGCTGCTCAATACGATGCCTTGTTGGGCGGCAATGCGAGCATCAGCAGCCGAGTTCAGTTCGGTCGCATCCAATTGGACTTTGCCTGTGGTGGCAATATTGACAGAACCGGCATTGATTTTGGTTTGATGCAGGCTTTCGTCAGTAGAGGAGCTCAGGTTGTTGTTGTACCAAAGGCCTTTGCTTTGAGTGTGGTCGGATTCTGTACGGTTGGTTGTTTTTACCGCGTTAGAATTGATGTTGCCTGTGGCAGAGGCGGTCAGCGCGCCGGCATTGATGTTGGCTGCGCTCAGGTTGAGGCTGCCGCTATTGTTCAAAGTCAATGACTCGGATGCATTGATATTGCTGGCGGTAAAGTTTTCAGTTTTGTTGCGGTCTGAACGGAAGTGCTGAACATTTTGCGCTTCTTTGCCGCTGGAAGATTTATTGGCGGAATGGCTGGTAACCGTGCCTTTGATGTCGGTATCGCGGGCAAACAATTCCATTTGTGCGCCGGTCAGGTTGGCGGACTGAATGCTCAGGTTGCCTTTACTGTCGATATTCAGGTAGCGGGTACCGGTAATGGTGGCATTTTGAATGTTTTGTTTGGCGCGTTTGTCGGTCGCGTGGATACGGATGGTACCGGCGCGCATACTGCCGAAGATATGACCGTCAAGCACCGGCGCATTTGAGGCAGCGTCCAATGCTTCGATTTGTGCAGTTTTGTAGTCGAAGTTGCTTTTGCCTGAAGAAACGTTGATGGCATCGGCGGCATTAACGTTGGCTGATTTGCCGACTACAACTTGCGGCGCGAGCAGGTCAACTACGCGGTTGCCGCTCAAATTGCCGTTTACTTGCAGTTGTTTGCCATTGTCGCTGATATTGAAAGATTTCAACGCGCCGTCTGAAACGGTTGGCGTACCGACAACCAAGGATGCGCGGTTGGCATTTAGAATGCTGCCGCCGTTGTGGGTAATGCCGTTAGGGTTTGCCAAAACATAGTCTGCGGCAATACCGAAGATCTCTTGCTGACCTAAGATCAGAGAAGGGTTTTTGCTGACCACTTCGTTCAAGATCACAGATGCGGCCTGACCTTGGAAGTTTTTGTTGGCAGACAGGTTTCCGGCCAGTTGGGATTTACCGGCAGACAGGGCGTTATTCAAAACGGCGCCGTGTTGGGAAACGTTGTACTTGTTATATTGGTTGTGAGAAAGACCTTGGGCTGTCGGTGCGGCAATATTGACGATGTCAACATTGTGCTGCTGCTGTACCGAAGTTTGGCCGATGGCTTCGATATTGGCCGCTACCGCTGCATTTCCCAGGAATGCAAAGCACACGGCGACAGTTACTTTGCCAGAAGCTGAGAGCTTAGGCTGATATAAAGTGTCGATTTTCATGGATTTTAATCCTTATTTATCGTGATGGAGATTGAATCAGAAATCCCATATCGAGTATTGGATTTCTGTTGAGGAAATTTTTGAATGTATTAACATTGTTATGAAATTTTTTACAATCATACCACCAGTATGTCCTTGTGTGCACTATTTCAAATGCAAATAAAAACCGCTCATCTTATTGATATTAATAGAAAATTAATAACGTTAAGATGGGCGGTTTATATATTGGATAAAAGGATATATATTTACATAACTTTAAAATGGAATGCGTAAAGAAACGGTCACATGATCCTGTATTTCGCTGTTTGATTGGTTGGGCATGCGTGCAAAACCTTTGCCATAGTCGGCAGAAAGTTGCCATTTGTCCGCTTTGCCCAAATTCAAACCTGCAACTACGCTCATGGCGCGTTGCGAACCTTCGTTATTGTTTTTGGCAACGCCGATGTCTGCGCCCAGATAAGGCTCGATATAGATGCCGTGGGGCGTATTGCGGCGGAAATAAACGGTATTGCTCAACAGGACTGCGCTGTTTGCGCTCAAAGAAGTCGAACGGAAACCACGTACATTTTGATAGCCGACGATGTCCATTTCTTTGGCGGCAAACAAATCATGCGGGCTATATTGGGCATCGATTTGGTGATGGTTGCGCACGATCCATTTATCCAATGGACGGTTTTGAATCAAATTGCTTTGCAAGGATACAGAGGTATAGCGCTTGTCGAACGGCGTATGTTCGGTATTTTTTGCAAACCCTTGTTCCACGCCGATATTGTTGAGCCAAATACCGTTTGGCAGGATGGCTGTATGCGACAGGCCGACTTGTGCCGAATAGATTTCCGGACTTTGCAATTCCAGTTTGCTGTCGGCAAATTTTGCAGTCTGTTTCACATAATCGATACTGGCATAGGCGGAGGTAATGTGTTTTTGACTGCGTGAAAATACGCGGTCTGCTTTGATTCCTGCCGCTTTGGATTTGGAGCGGTAGGCATAGCGGGTCACGCTGGGCGTTAAGATGCTTTGCGATTGCGACGCGGCGGCGTAAGTGCTGAATGTCCATGCGCCATAAGGAACTTGGTAGAACAGGCTGCCGCCGCGACTGTAATTGCTGTCGTGGTTGTTTAGATTGGTATAGCCGTTTAGATAAAGGGAGTCGCTCAATCCCAACGGGCTGCCGATATTCAGGCTGCCGCGCAGTGTCGTGGTATTGGGTTTACTGCCTTTATTGTCGATGGTAATGCTGCCGCCCCAATGTTTTTCGGCATCGTTGTTGAGTTGGATGGAGGCGGTGCCGTCATCATGCGGATAAACATCGATGCTGACGTTGTTGCCGACAACATGGTTTGCCTGTTCGATACCTTGGTCGAGGTATTGGATGTTCAGCGGTTTGCCTTGATGATTGGGGAAGAGGGTGTCGACGTTGACTGTACGGGAGCTGCCGGTAATCTCACGGATTTTGCCTTCGATGACTGCTAATTTCAAAACACGCTCGGGCGTGGTTTCAAATTTGATTTGCGTGTGCGGATAGCCTTGAGCGATATACTCGGCAACGATGTCTCGGTTCAGTTGGTTGATGTTGTTTTGATTGATGCATTTGGGGAGCTTAGCTTCAATCTTTTTGGAATCGATGAGCGTAATGCCGGAAAGTTCGATACCGGTGTAATCCAAGCATTCGGTATTGTTTTCAGACGGCCCTTCTTGTGTAACTGCGTCGTTATCTTGTTTTTTCTGTAAATCCCATGCCGACTGTTCGCGTTTTTGGATTTCAACCGAATGAATCTGGTCGAGGTTATCGCGGAAGTCTTTGTCGAATTGGTTGGATACGTTTTTATCGATTTGATCGAGCGAATTCGTCGTATTGGCCGCATAGGCGTTCAGTGCGGAGAGAATCAATACGGGCAGGGGAAGGAGGCGGGATTTATACATGGTGTCGTAATTTTATAGGGATAATAATTGGGTTTATTTTATCGAAAATAGCTGCTTGGGGCGTATCGGTTTTTATCCTTGTCTGCAATCAGGGTTTATGAAGCAATAATGGAATCAATTTCTATGATAATACCATAAAATATTAATGGGATTTAAATAACAAAAACCTGCCTTTGAAAAGGCAGGTTTTTCAGACGGCCTGTGAGCCGTTAAAGATTTTGCAAACGCTCGACAGAAGGTGCGTAGTAGTAGGCGCCTGATACGGCTTTAGACAAATATTTCAGCAGTAAGTCGGTTTTGCCGTCTGCATCGCCGAACATATTGAGCAGTTGAACTTCGATATTGTGCAGCGTGTTGCAATAGGAAGTGAACATCAAACCATGTTCGCCGCTGATTTTGCCGAAGGGCAAGCTGCGGCGGACGATTTTCAAACCAACGCCGTTTTCTTTGACATTGACGCGGCCGAGATGGGAATCTGGCAGGCGCACGTCTTCGCTGAATTCGTCATTGGTTTCTTTGCTGCGGCCAACGCTGGCTTCTTGTTCGGCAGTAGGAACGGCATCCCATTTTTTTAAATCGTGCAGGTATTTTTGCAGCAAAACATAGCTGCCGCCGGCATCAGGCTTGCCTTCGGGAATAATGGCGACATTGCGCACATTGTCATCGCCCTGCGGATTTTCCGTACCATCGACAAAACCGTCCAAGCCGCGGTCTTCATACAGGCGCAGGCCGTGTTCTTCAGTGGATACGCGGATGCTGTCGCCGAATGCGCCTAAAACAGATTGAGCTAAGGCATAGGCGGCTTTTTGCTCGGTGGCTTGAATGTGGATATAGAGATCGTGTTGGGTGGAGGGGGCGAGGCCGTTGCCCAATTCAGGGAAAGGTTTGATTTCGCTGCCTTCATCAGTATGACCGAACGATTGCCATGCGCGGCTGCCAAAGGCAATGGTCAAACCCAAAATATCATTTGGAAAACGGGTTTTCAGTTTGGCCAAGGATTCCAAAGAAAGGCGGCAGGCAGATTTGATGTCTTCGTTGCGGCCGTCTGAAATGTCTGCTTCGATAAAAATACCGGCTTGTGCGTGATCAGGAATAATAGCTGATTGAGGTTGGCTCATGATGATTCCTTTCAAAATATTATGGGTTTTTACGCGGGAGATTATACACTGAAAGTTTCAGACGGCCTAAAATCTGCCTTTTGATTTTTTTAGGGCCGGAAAGGCATGTTTGGCAAGATGTTTTTTGTGAGCGTCATTCTGTTACAAGTGTTTACATTCGGGCTTGGGCGTTCACTGCAATGGCTGTTTGCGCCTTGGATTGGCAAAGTTGGCAGACGTTGGCTAATGGGTATTTCCTATTTCATTACAAACGGCTTGTTGGTCGGATTGCTGCTGGAGTTGGGACATATGATGTTCCGCGTGGTGGCGTTTTGGATGGTAATCTTGCTGTTTGTGATGTATGCCGCGTTGGCGACATTTATCCTGTATCTTTTGCTGCGCCGTTTTGTGGCACGCCAACCGCTTTCTCGAAGCCTGAGGCTGTTTGCGCCTTTGTTTGTGGCCGGTTTGCTCGGTTTTGGGATGTATAACGCCTATACGCCCGTGGTCCACCATCAGACCGTATTCATCAATAAGAAAATGGATAAGCCGCTGCGTATCGGTGTGGCTAGCGATTTGCACTTGGGAATTTTATTCGGCGCGCGTCAATTAGACAAACTGACGGACATCATGAAGCAGGAACAAGTCGATATGGTGTTGCTGCCGGGGGATTTGATGGACGATACCGTCGATGCGTACTTGAAAGAGAACATGAAACCGCATTTGCAGAAGCTGACTGCGCCGATGGGCGTTTATGCCACTTTGGGCAATCATGACTGGTTCCGCGATCAGAAGCGTATCAAACATGAATTGGAAGCGGCAGGTTTGACGGTTTTGGCCAATCAGGTTTTGGAAGTGAATGGTGTGTTGCTGGTAGGGCGGAGCGATGATTTGGATCGTAAACGCCCCACTGCGGAGCAGCTTTTGGAAGGTCAAAATACCCAATTACCGGTTTTATTGATGGACCACCGTCCTACTTCAATTGAAGCCCATGCCCGGCTGCCGATTGATGTGCAGGTTTCTGGCCATGTCCACAACGGTCAAGTTGCACCCGCCAACCTTATCGTCCGTACGCTTTATCGTCTTGCTTACGGCTATGAGGCGATCGGCAACGGCCATTTTTTCACCACTTCGGGCTACGGTTTCTGGGGCATTCCCTTGCGTTTGGGTTCGCAATCAGAAGTGTGGGTTATTGACATCAAGTCAAAGCATTGAAATAGAAATATAAACTTCAGGCCGTCTGAATTTCAGACGGCCTTTTTTATGAAAATTGGGAAAAATATTGAAATTGGATTATAATCGATGTTAATAAAATCAGCCACCGATATGAGTGGCATCATAACTAGGGAACTCACTATGGGCATTATCAGTCTTGCACTTATCTTTGTATCAATCGCTGCCGTCTTATTGTATTTTAAACAACAGTTGAAAGACCGCAAAAAAGACTGTCGCGAATCCTTTGTCTCTTTGCGCATTGCGCTCGACTGCCGACATCAGGCCGTCCGTCATGTATTGGATGCATACAGCAAACACCTGCAAGAGCAGGGCATTGCATCGGATCATAACGTTCAGCAGATGTGTGCCGAAGTCGAAACCGCATTGGCGCAAACTGCCAAAACATTTTCCGAATCCAAAATCAAACATCTGTGCGAAGCCGAAACAGCATTGAATCATGCGCTGGAAAAATTGCAAACTGCCGTCAGCGGCCTTTTGAAACAGTATCCTGATGAGAAATTGGCCGGTTTGATGGAAATGCTGGATGCAGCAGAAGCGGAAGTCGCATCGGCACGCTGCACTTACAACCGCAGAGCCGGAAGCTACAACCATCATTTGAACAAGCTGCCCAACCGCCTTGTCGCCAAGCCATTAGGCTTTGACAAGCAGGCAAGATTGGTTCGTTTTACGGAAAACCAAACGCAACGAATGAGCAGCAATATGTTGGCTTAAAAATAAGCAGTTTGCTGAATAAGCGATAAATAAAAGGCCGTCTGAAATTAATATTTCAGACGGCCTTTTGTGTACTCATAATGAAAAATACTTAGGCTTTAGCCAATTTATTGGGCAAAGCGGATCAGGCTGTCGGCAAGCTTATCGGCTGCGGTTTCATAACCTTGTGCAGAGAAGTGAACGCCGTCTTTGGCTGCCAAGCCTTGAGCCATCCAGTTTTTCATGCTGCATGCTCCGCCCATTGCATCCTGCCAAGACCAGAACATGATTTTTTCATCACGGGCAACACGTTGCTGCATTTGTTGTACTTCGCTGAGCAAGACAGGGCGGTTGCCGCAGCTACCGTAGGCGGTTTTCAAAGATTCCGGAGCGCCGAGGATCAGGATACCTGCATTGGGCAGGGTATTTTTGATTTGACGGATGTAATTGTGCCATGTCCGCTCGGTAGAGGAAATATCGAGATTGCCGGAAAAGGCTTCATTGGTACCGTAGGCAAGGATGATTAAATCGGCTTTGGTTTGTGCCAAATCTTCCCACATACCCGGCCGCCATTTTGACCATTGGGATAACTGTGCGCCGTTGATGCCCATGGCGGAAACAGTTACGCCGCGTCCGGGGCGTTCGATATTAATGAAACCGATTTGCCAAGGCATGCTGCTGCTGAGGGTCATCGGCAGGGAAGCATTGGTACGCACCAGTTGCCAACCGTTTTGTGTGGCAGGGATTTCGCGGCCGTTGACGGTCAGGGTTTGCTCGGACCAAACCGGTTTGCCGAAAATGGAGATTTGTTGCATATCCATGCTGCCGTCGGCTGCGCTTAAGGTAACGCTGCCGCCATCGGCGCGTGCTTCAATACCGCCGAAAGAAAAATCGCTGTGTGATTTGCGGCTGCTGATGGTGTTCCAACCGCTGCTGTTGTAACGGACGGTTGCCATGCGCTGGCCTTTGACGGTATTAGGATAAACCCAACCGATGCCGCCATTGCCCCATTGTTGTTGCAAACGGCGACGCAGGCGGTCGGTGAAATAGTCGCCGGCGGTGTGGGAGTCACCAACTTGGATAATGCGGAATTTGCCGTCTGAAGTGTTGTTTAGCTGTTGCAGTTTATTCAGCCAGGCAGGGCGGTTGGAGCCGTAGTTGCTTAACAGGCCGTCATTGGTTGCGCAGGCGGTAATAGGGAGTGCGAGAAGCGTGAGGAGTAAGGTTTTATTAAATTTCATGGTTGTGTATCGTGTGTAAAATTAATTTTTTCCATAATTTTTCCGGCCAGTAGTTTTTGGCCTTCTGCAGAAAAGTGAATGCCGTCCTTGCTGCGGTAACGGATGATTTTTCCATCTACTTTGACAGAGTCGGCATATTCTTCTGCGCCATTGCTCAACAGTTTGTCGGTCGGCAGCCAAATGGCTTGAGGCGACACCGTACCCGACAGGATTTTGTCGAGGTAGCGCATCTGTTCGTTGAGCTTGGCTTTTTTCATGTAAGGAATGCCCAGCCAAATGACTTGGACATCATGTGTGGAGGCTGCATTAAGAATACGGCGGACGCGGTTGAGGTATTCCGCTTCCCATTCGGGGGTGGCGAACTTCAGGTATTTTTTACCCATCGGGAAATCCCATGGGTCGTTAGGGCCTAAGAATACAACCAAAACGCGGATGTCGGGTTCTTTTTGCAAAGTTTGTTCGATGGTTTTCGGCCAGTCGAAGAAGTTGGGGTAGGACAAGCCGGTGCTTTGTTTGCTGAGGTTGACCGATTGTACGCCATATTCTTGCTTGAGGTGTTTTTGTACGAAAGGTGCAACGCCCTGCATCAGCGAGTCGCCGGCAAAGAAAACTTTGTTGCCTTTTTTCAATACAACCTGCATTGCCGACTGATCAGCCTGATTGCTTGGCTCGCTGGCGGCGGTATCCGTATTGTTAGCCGCATCAGAAGCAGCAGTCTCTTTTTGATTGTCCGATGTTTCAATGTCTTCCGTATTTTCAGACGGCCTTGTTGTTTCAATGCCAGAGTCTTCCGAAACCAAAGCGTCTTCTGCTTCCAGCGAAGCTTTCAGGCCGTCTGAAAATTCGTAGGCTTTTTGTTGCCAATCCGCACCGATACGCCACCAAGCGTATTCGGATAAAGGCTCAAGCGGACTGTTTTCATGATAGGTCTGCTGCCAATAGGCATTGATGGAGTTTTGGGCAAACCACGTCAGTGCAACCGCACTGAGCAGAATCGAAACAAACAGGGAGATAAAGCGTTTCATGTTCTGCTCCTTAGAA
>NZ_CATNVN010000030.1:0-16309 GCF_951230505.1 uncultured Neisseria sp. | reverse complement strand
GAGGCTTTTAAAGATGGCCGTGAGTACGACATTGTTTTGTCTTACCCTGATTTGAAAATTATTAAAGAACGCATCGATTATTAATATTTCGATATAAAGTGGATTGTCGCAGGGCTTTTGGTCCTGCGGCAGTTTGCTATTTAGGCATTTAAAGAATGTAAATAGCATGTAAATTACCTGAAATAAATGAACTAAATATATTTTTTATTTTCCATGTAGTTCAAAGTGTTTGATGTCGGGAGTCATGATATGAGTTTGAATGATTGGAAGGAAGATGGTCAGCCGAAACAGATGGGCGACCAAGAAAAACCTTTAAACGACGGCACATCTGCAGAATCCCAACAGGATGTTGATTTGTGGGATCACAAGCAAAACGGCGTTGTTGAAAACGAAGTTGAGGTTGTGGCTGAAGCGGTAGAAATTCAGGAAACGGTAGAAGGTCAGGAAGTGGTTGAACATCCTGAGATGCCGTCTGAAAAAAACGAGAAGAAAGCCAAACGTAAAAAAGACAAGGCGAAAAAGAAAAAAAATAAAGCCGAGGATTTGAGTACGCCTGATTTGTTGGGTACGAATAAGGGCGTGGAAACCATGTTCCGCAACGCCGTACGCTCGGAGATGGAATTGTTGGCGTTGGCGGCGACCAAAGCGAACATTATGATTTCGCTGAATGGTTTTATTGTTTCTGCTCTGATGATCTCAGGCGCGTTTATTTTTTCATCGTCGCCCGAATTTTTGATTCCGGCCAGTACGTTTATGATTACTGCCGCCGCGTCTATCGTGTTTGCATTGCTTTCTGCTTCGCCGGAACGTATCGGCAAAATGCAGGCGGCGCGTACATGGTTGAAGGATTTTGTTCGTGGCCGTTCGAAACTGCGGGATTTGAAAACCCGCCTCAGCAGTACCGAAACGCGCTTTTTTGGCGGCAGCCAACCCAATATTTTGATTTATGAAGACCGTGTGAAACTGCAAAAAGATCAATATTGGGAAATGATGCAGGAGATTATGGGCGACCGTAAACAAATCTATGAAAAGATGAGCGACCATCTTTACTGGCTTGGTTTGTTGGCGGATAAACAGTTTAAATACATTAACTTATCTTATGCAGTATTCCGCTGGGGTTTGCTGGCTTCGTTGGCGGCATTTATCGGTGTGAAAACACTGCCGTCATTGCTGATGCCTCCGGCTAACAATGCGGCAGAGCTGCGTTCGCTGGGTATCAATATGTTTAACGGCGTATTTGAGCCTTCTGCTGTACAACAGCTTCCGGATGGTAAGTTGCTGATCGCGGAAGACGAACCCAACCATGCGTTCAGTATCATCAGCATTGATAAAACCGGCAGGTTTGTGGAAGACGAGGCATTGGATACGCGCGTGATTACCGGTTTCAAACGCCGTCTCAGCGACTTGGAGGCTTTGGCACGCGACGATGAAGGCTTTATCTACGCGATGACTTCACACTCGCGTACCCGTAAAGGCAACCGTTCACCTGACCGCGAACACCTGATGCGCTTTAAAATACAAGACGGCAACGTATTGGGACTGACTAGCTACGACAATCTGACGCAGGTTTTGGAAACCGATCATAAGCTGCATGATTTGATTCGTGAGCGAACTAAGGCAGAAGTTTCTTTTGAAGAAATCAATATTGAGGGCATGGCGTTTGATCCAGTGAAAAAACGTCTCGTTTTGGGCTTCCGTGATCCTGAGTTCAATAACATGGCTTTGGTCGCGTTTATCAGCAATCCGAAAGATGTGTTCGAGCGCAATGCCAAGCCTGAGTTTGATGAAGTAGCGGTGATTGATATTGATGGCGGCGGTATCCGTTCCCTCAACTATGATCCTGTGTTGAAAACTTACGTGATTGCCAATGAAGTGAAGGATGAGAATGGACAAAAATTCTCGCAACTGTGGACTTGGAGCGGCAACCCGACCGACGAACCGCAAAAAATCTCTCTGCCTAATCTGCAACACATCACCAACGTTGAAGCTGTTGATTCGATTACTATTAACGGCAAGCCACAGATGATTTTGATGGGCGACGAAGGCAATGCTTCACAGAAAATTACTGCCAAGTATATGTTGGTAGATTACAGTCAACTGGGTAAACAGTAAGTTATCTTGGCGTATAGATAAAAGGCCGTCTGAAACCGATAGTTTATGGTTTCAGACAGCCTTCTTGTTTTCAGTAAAACAGGTTGATGGGTTTAATAATCTAATCAATGATGATTAACCCAAGAACGTGGACAAGTTTCAGACGGCCTTCAAGCCATTGATGACACGTTTGTAGCAGGTATAAACCAATGCCGCGCAGGCCAGCCACATAAGGATATAGAAAGTCGAATGGAAGCTTCCGGCAATTGCATACCATACTGCCAATGCGCCGATAAAGAATGCGCGGTCGCTTTTGCCGAATGGCCCGTCATAACGACGGCCGTTGCCATGGACTTGTCCCAAAACGCCGCAAAACTCAGTCATTGCCGCCAGCCAAATAAACAGGGCAATTTGCACGCCGCCGAAGGGTGCGATAAAGGCAAAAGGCAGATACAAAGCAGCATCGGCGACAATATCGGTGATTTCATTCAAATAACCGCCCAATGCTGATTGTTGGCCGAACTCCCGTGCCAACATACCGTCCATTGCATTCAGTGCCATACGGACAAACAACCAGATTGGCAAAAGCCAGAATAATGTGGATACACCTGCAAACAATGCTAAAAGCAAACCGATCAAAATAGAAACGGCGCAGGCAAACAGGGTAACCTGATTGGCAGTAATGCCTTTTTGATACAGTCGCTTAACAATGGGGCGCAACAGGTTTTGGAATTTTGGTTTCAGGGCGTAGATGCTCATGATTATGCTATATAAAAGAAAATGAAGTGCCGTGATTATAGACGAAATCCGTTATAATCCGTCAATCTTCGAATTACGCGGTTCGCAAACCTCCCGCGTTAACAAAACTAGGAATTTACAATGGAAAAACAGCAAGCCCTCGTTATTTTTTCGGGCGGGCAGGATTCAACAACCTGCCTGATTCAGGCAATTCAAACATATGGCCGTGAAAATGTGCAGGCCATCACTTTTCAATATGGGCAACGCCACGCCATCGAATTGGAGCGCGCGCGTTGGATTGCCCAAGATTTAGGCGTGAAGCAGACAGTACTCGATTTGAGCCTGATGCAACAGATTACACACAATGCCTTGATGGATGATACGGCACCCATTGAAACAGCTTCAGACGGCCTGCCCAATACATTTGTAGATGGGCGCAATGCTTTGTTTTTGCTTTATGCCGCCATTTACGCTAAAGGGCAGGGGATACGCCATATCATTGCCGGCGTGTGCGAAACCGACTTTTCCGGTTATCCCGACTGCCGCGATGTGTTCGTCAAGTCGATGAATGTTACGCTGAATCTGGCCATGGATTACGCTTTTCAAATCCACACGCCCTTGATGTATTTAACCAAAGCGCAAACTTGGGCATTGGCGGATGAAATGGGTGTGTTGGATTATATTCGCGAGCACACGCATACCTGTTATAACGGCGTGGTCGGTGGTTGTCATGAATGCCCAAGCTGTATTTTGCGCGAGCGAGGTTTGTCAGAATATTTGGAAAGTAAAAAGGCCGTCTGAATTAAGAGGGGCATATATTTCTAATATCCAGTTGTACGAAAAGGCCGTCTGAAAACTTTATTTCAGACGGCCTTTGGTTATGTATTTTGTTCTGCTTAGAACAGCAAATCTGCCGGTTCGCTGCTTGTCGGAGCATCTTTCACAGGAGCAGAGGCAGGGGCAGTAGCCGGTTCGGAAGCGGCTTTAGGTGCAGAAGCAGGAGCATCGGCCGGAGTGGTTGCCTGTTTAGCAGCAGGTTTTGTCGGTTTCACCGGAGTTGGACGAACGCTTTGTTTCGGTTCGGATGCTGCCTTGTTTGTATCGTCGGTAGCATCGACTTCGATTTCAGTGCCTTGAGGCAATACCACATCTTTAGCAGGAGCCGGTTTCGGCATGACTTTAGGTTTGCTGTAAGCATCCGTGCCGCTGGTCCATGCCAAAGATTTTAAAGGCGATTTGAGTTTTACGCCTTTGGCGCAGGTCAGACAGTTTGCTGCGCCGGTGCGTCCTTTAAGGATTGCATCCACACGCGCGGCAGGAATGGTTTTACCGTGCGCTTTTGCCCAAGCAGCAATGCTTTTTTTCAGGGCAGCCGTATCAAGGTTTTTCTTGTCGTATGGGTCACGATAGGCAGCCAGCCACAAGTTTTGGTTGGCATCTTCGTTCAGGCTCGCCATTTGGTAGATAACGGAGGCAGGAGAACCTGTTGCGATGGTTTTGGCGAATTCTAATGCATCAGGCGATTTCATGCGCACGCAACCATGGCTGCGGACGCCGGGTACGCTGGCAGGGGCATTGGTGCCGTGAATGCCAAGGCTTAATTTAGGGTCGCCAAGACGGACAAATACCGGGCCCAGCGGGTTATTTGGGCCGGCCGGTACGCTTTTAACGCCGTCATTGCGTTCTTTTTGGATAGATTTAGGGATGTGCCAAACCGGGTTGTAGGCTTTTGCGCCTATTTTATGTTCGCCCAGATTGGTTTGGGTCATGGCTTTGCCGACGGCAACAGGATAAATTTTGCTCAGTTTACCGTTGTCGTAGAGGAACAAACGCTGTTGCGTAATATTGATAACGACGTGTTGTCCGGAAGAGGCGGGGGAGACGTCTGGAATAAGTGTGTTTGCAGCAGCGGCTGAAGTTAAAAGGGCGGCTGTCAGGCCGAACAGTATTTTTTTCATGTCGTCTTTTTTTGTAGGGTTTGAAATGAAAGTTTTTGGCGCATGATACCTGAAACTCTGTGTTTTTGTGAGAAAATATGCGCTTTCGGTATTAGAAGACAGTCAAACGGTCGGGCAACGGCTGAGTGATGGAAACGGTATGGGTGTGAAAGAACAGTATCAAGAGACGGAAGTTTTTTCTTTGGATTATGAGGGCAGGGGTGTTGCCAAAGTCGATGGGAAGACCGTATTTATCGGCGGTGCGCTGCCTGGAGAGCGTGTAACGTTTGTCATACATAAAGAGAAAAAGCAGTTTGCCGAGGCTCAAGTTGAAAAGGTTTTGAAGGCTTCTTCCGAACGTGTCGAACCAGCCTGTTGCTATTTTGATACATGTGGCGGCTGTTCGCTTCAACATGTTTCTTTCGGAGCGCAAGTTGCGTTAAAGCAACGGGTTTTGGAAGAGCAGTTGGAACGGATAGGTAAGGTCAAGCCGGAAATAATTTTACCTCCTTTATATGGTTACTCCTGGTATTATCGCGATAGGGCGAGATTAAGTGTTTCGGTGGATAAGCAAGGCCGTCTGAAACTCGGTTTTCAGGCCCAAAAAAGCCATGATGTCGTCAATATCCGCCATTGCCATATTTTGCCTAAACATGTGTCCGATAGATTGCCTGATGTCCGCAATTTGCTGCAAAAGCTGCATGATGATGGTGTAAAAGTAAAATTTGTTGAGTTTTATTGCGGAAAAGATTTGACGGTGCTCAACATTCGTTTCGTAAATCAACCGTTTGGGCAAATATTAAGCGAATTGCGTAATTGGTTTGATAATATATTGTCGGGTGCTGAAAAGGCATGGCAAATATGGTTGCAGGATCATGCCGAGTCCTTGCCGTTTTATCCCGAGAATGCTCCTGACCTGAACTATAATTTTGCTCAATTTGATGTAGAAATGCCTTACAAACCCGGTGATTTTACGCAGATTAATGCGCAGCTGAACGAAGTGATGGTGGCAAGGGCGGTCAGACTTTTAAACCCTCAAAAAGGGGAACGGATTGCCGATCTGTTTTGCGGTTTGGGCAATTTTAGTTTGCCGCTGGCGAAAAGTGGCGCATCGGTTGTCGGTATTGAAGGTGCTGATTATTTGGTAGATAGGGCAAGGGAAAATGCCCGCCTGAATCGTTGTGCCGAGAATATGACGTTTTCTGTTGCCGACTTGTTCGATACCGATGAAAAAACTGTTGAGTCATGGGGAAAATTTGACAAGATGCTACTGGATCCGCCGAGAAGTGGGGCTTATGCTGTTGTCAAATCGCTACATAAGCCGTTTTTACCTCAGAAGATAGTGTATGTTTCGTGTAATCCATCAACATTTGCACGAGATGCCGGTGTCTTGGTTGATAAGGGCTATAAGTTTAAGGCAGCAGGAATCATGAATATGTTTGCACAAACCTCGCATGTTGAATCCATCGGTGTGTTTGAGTTGTAAATTGGTATCAAGTCCTTTATGTGAGTAGGGTTTTTAATGTAAAAATGAGTGCATTCATGTTATCATCATTCGTTTGGGGAATGAATAACGTTGAAGTTGCGTGTAAAGCAACAGATGTTAATAAATGCAGTTTGCAGCACAAGACCGGGAGGTGTTCTTGAACTATCAACTTTTAACTATTTTTTTGCTGGTGCTTTTTTTGCTGGTGTTGTTTTTTGTTCGTCATAAACAAAGTAACAATTCAGACAAACAAAGCGCACATGCATCAAAAAGCGGCCGTACATCTGCTGCTCATACAGCCTCCTCTGAGGATGGAAACGACTGGATTGAGAAAGTCAACCAGACAGTTTCCAATGCGGATAATCAAGACTGGGAATGGGGCGGAAGCGGCTCAAACGATGCAACAGCTTCTGTTTCCGCGCAAGAAGTCGATCCGTTGACCGAATATCAGGTTTATAAACAGTTCGGCTATGAGAGCAAAGCAGCGGAGTCTTTGGCTGGTTATCTTAATACTTTGGAAGACGGCGCTCCGGAAAAACTGGTTCATGAATTAATCGGTTTGAATCTGCGTGTCGGCAATATCGACATGCTGGCGGATACGCTTGAGCGGCATAGTGCCTCCCTTTCTGAAGATAGCGTAGCCGAATACCTGAAAGCCGGTCTGGCTTTGGATTCTACTAACCTGCGCCTGCGTGTTTTTGCCGAGCATCATCTCGGTTGGAATATGCAGGAAGTGGACCGTCAAATTGGCGAACAAAGCGGTTTGGAAGTTGCTTCCGACGAGCATATTGCCTTTGAGAACGACTCGGTTGAACGCATTGTCGTCCCCGGTATGGGCAAACGTGCGCCTATCGTATTAGGCAAGAAAGATTTTGGCGAAATCAGCCCTGAAGAAATGGGTGCGGTTATTGGTTTTGCCAAACCGGAGCGCAGTGCAAAAATCCTGAAAGACAAGATCAGCTACGAGACTGCTTTGCATCAATACAACAAAGCAATCCAAACTTCTGCGAAGCCTGCTGGTCTCATTATTGATGCCTTGCGTCTGGATTATCAGAATGAAGAAGTAGGGCAGTTTGCCAAGCATCTGTGGAAGCTTTACCACTCTTTGGGTCAATATGGCCGTCAAGTAAAAGAACGTATGCTTGGTTGGGGTTATAGCCTCGGTTATCATGAAATTTTTGATGATTTGGAAAAAGGGCCGTCTGAACAGCAAATTAAAGAGATTGGCTTGAAACGCGGTTACATTCAGCCAAGTTCTTTACAGATGAAAGCCAAATATCGTGAGTTGGTTCAAAAAGACTCTTCGATTATCAGCGCCAGCTCTTCACCAGCTGATGAAGCTCTGAAAGAAGTGGAATCTTTGTTGGCCTACGGTCAGTTGGATTTGGCCATCGGTACTTTGGAACAGGCTGTTTTGCAGTATCCTCAAGAGTCGCAGTTGTACATTATCTTGTTTGATTTGTACGAACGTGTTGAAGATTGGGGACGTTTAGAACAATTTCTGCGCTTGTTGCGTGAACGTGTTGTCAGCCTGCCTGAAGAGGTTGTCTTGGCAATGAGCCGTCTCTTGCAACGAATGAACCAATATTCAAAAAAATAAGATAATCGTAGAAAGTACGAGTGATGAATAATCATTTACCAAAAATTAAAACCATACGGGTTATGTTACAGGAGATGGGTGAGCAACAGCAGGCGGTATTCCGTATGGCATTTAAAATGCACAATACGACGAATTACGTCATCGTTTCCCCTGATTCTGATGAAAAACCGGATTTGGTATTGGTTGATACCGATACTCCGGCAGGTGTAGAAGCTTGGAAAGAGTCGAAGAAAACTTATCCGGAAGTACCTGTGGCTATGTTTTCTTCCGAGTTGCCGACAGTAACGACTCCTTATTTGGCTAAGCCGGTCAAATTCGATACCTTGTTTCCTGTTTTGCGCAGCCTGGCTCAAGGCGGCAATGTTTTTGAGCCGTCTGAACAACAAACAGCCGAAGAGAATAAAAGACAATCAAATTCCGATGGCACAAGAAAAGCAACCATTCGCCGATTTAATCCAAATAAAGGCTTGTTGGGCGCGCTGAAATTTGCCAGTCAAGGACATCAAGATGTTGCTGTCTTGCATGAAGGCAAGCCGATATTAATCGTGTTTCCTAGTATTCAGCGTGTACTGTTGACAGTCAGTGCCAATGAGTTGGAGAAATTGTGTAAGAACGATAACTTGGCTGTCGTGTGTAAGGCTGTTCCTGATAATCCTCAATGGAAAGAAAAAGCCAAAGTCACCATTATGTCATGCTTGTGGCAAATGGCTATTTGGACTGCATCAGGCCGTCTGATTTATCCGATGACGCCGCAAACTGTCTTTACACTCAAGCGGTGGCCAAACTTAACCCGTTTGGCACATGTTCCGGAATCTATGCGTCTGTCGGCATTTCTGACAAAAACGTCTGTTAATCTGAATGTTCTTTATAAAGTCATGCCATTAGAGATGCCTGATATTTTGAATTATTTATCGGCAACATATATAACAGGCTTTTTGGCGACAGATACAGAGTTTGCAACAGATGCGAACAATACGCCTTCGTTGAACGAACAGATTGATGTGAATAGCAAAGACGTACCTGAAACAGCAATGAGCAAAGAGGCTCAAAAAATTGCCGGTCCGTCGAAAGAACAACCTCGCGGCCTGTTGCAACGCCTGATGCGTAAGTTGCTGGGTAAATCGTAAAGGACACGTCATGAAAGAAAATAAAATTATCTTTACCGGTCCTGTTGGCGTAGGTAAAACCACTGCAATTTCAGCTTTATCTGATGAACCACCGGTTCAAACCGATGCATCCGCATCCGATATGACACTTGTCCGCAAGGGGTACACGACTGTGGCAATGGACTACGGTGTCATTCATTTGGATGAGGAAACCAAGGTTCACCTTTATGGTACGCCTGGTCAGGAGCGTTTTAATTTCATGTGGGAAATTTTGAGCCAAGGCAGTATGGGCTTGGTGCTTCTTTTGGATAATACAAGAAGCAATCCATTGAAAGACCTGCAATTCTTCTTGGATGCATTCCGGGAGTTACTGAAAAAAGCGCCTCTGGTTGTAGGGGTAACGAAGATGGATATCCGCTCCTTACCAAGCGTAGATGTATATCAGAAATATTTAGCACAAAATAATTTTAATGTACCGGTTTTTGAGATTGATGCACGTCGAGAAGACGATGTAAAACAATTGGTTACTGCCATGTTGTTCTCAATTGACCCCGGATTAGAGGTATAAGATGGAAGCGACACTCTCTTTACAAGCAAATTTATATCCTAGGATTACACCGGCAGGTGCGTATTATGCCGTTTCAAGCGATACGCCCAGTGCCAGCAGAACTTTATTGTATGGTCTGTTACGTGCAGAGCCGTCTGAAACCATCAGCAGCGAAAAAATCTTGGCGTGGGCAGATACCAGCGACATCAATACTGCTTTGAACCTGCTATACCGCCTCCAACGCTTGGAATTTTTGTATGGTGATGAAGAAATCAGCACAGACGACATCCATTTGACTGACGAGCAATTGCCTACATTGTTGGAACAGTTGTCTAATTCTGGCAAAGCTTTATTGGCTGATGAAAACGGTTTGTATTTTGCCAATGCCAATTTCCATCACGAGGCTGCGGAAGAGTTGGGCCTTTTGGCGAGTGAAGTGGCCAAAATGGAAGACAATCACCGTCTTTTGATTCGCAATAACCTGCATATCAATAATAGCGCATGGGGTATTTGTGATCCTTCAGGCCAAAGTGAATTGACCTTTTTCCCTCTGTATATTGGCATGACCAAGCTGATTTTGGTAATTGGCGGAATGCCTGACTTAAATAAAGAGGCTTTTGTTACTTTGGTTAAAGTGCTGTACCACCGATACGGCAGCCGTTGATTTTTGCCTGACCGATATTTATTTTAGAATGGAGCGACTATGCAACAACTATTAATCTCTGTATTAAGCGATTTGAACAATACCTCTGCTGATATCACTGCTTCTGCAGTTATTTCTACAGACGGCCTGCCGATCGCAACCATGCTGCCTTCCCACTTGAATGCAGATCGTGTAGGTGCGATGTCGGCAACGCTTCTGGCATTGGGCAATCGTTCCGTACATGAGTTGGCTTGCGGTGAGTTGGATCAGGTAATGGTTAAAGGTAAAAATGGCTATATTCTGTTGAGTCAAGCAGGTGAAAATGCAGTGTTGGCATTGATGGCAAAAGAAAGCGGTAAATTGGGTTTGATTTTGTTGGATGCGAAACGTGCGGCCAAACAAATTGCTGAAATCTTATAAAAGTTTTATAAATTAAAAAGATATAAAAATATTTTTGTTTTTATATAGATTGTTGCTTGACAGGCTTCTGATATTTTCTATATAATTCCATCTTTAATTCCCCGATAGCTCAGTCGGTAGAGCGACGGACTGTTAATCCGCAGGTCCCTGGTTCGAGCCCAGGTCGGGGAGCCAGATTTGAAAACCACCATCTTGTATGGTGGTTTTTATTTTATCTATTGGTTAATATTTTAAGATATTTTGATGATAATTGATTGAATGATTACACTTAATTCATCAGCCTTTATAGGAACAAATCATTAAGGTTACACCACAACCATCCATGTGAAAAGTGGAAAAGACTTTTGTAGAGCTATAAAGCGTAGCAATCCAAAAGATAAAACAATTTATGAAGTAAAATAATTTATGAAAGGTTAAAAATGATTTACTCAGCAAAGCTAAAAAAAATGGATGAAATAGTTGAGGAATTTGCATATTTTTCTATAGAAAATAACGATCTATATTGTTTCCTTAATTGTTGTCCAATGGCTATTGAAGTAAATAAAGTTTACAATGTGGAACTTGACTATTTCATTGTTGATAAGTTTATATTGGAAGAGGTTAATACAAATGAATCTGTTATTATTCCTTTTGAAAGAATAGGTAATAGTACACAATATAAGATAACAGGTAGGCTAGATGGCAATACATTTACAGCTGGAAATATTTGCTTTGAAGATGATGCTCTTCAATTAGAATATTCTTATTTAGATGGCAGATTAATTACTTTAACTGTATGGAGATTAAGTATATCCGTAATTTCTGAAAGAATATAATCGTTATATTTTCTAAGAAAATTATTGTCTATATAAACCGTGTCGTCTGAAAAAATCCCAATTTTCAGACGGCTTGAGACCTTAGTAAAAAAACCTAAGTTTTTACCCAGGCATTTAGGGAATTCCTTATAAGAATCTTCTTTCAGCAAACCGAACAAACTATGATCAACAAATACATCGACCGATTCCTTTTGTTAAAGCTGGAGAAAGTGATTGATTGGCAGCTGTAGGCTGTTTTTAAAAGAAAATATGCTGTCAGACTTTGCCTTTCTTTCGTCAAACTGATAAACTGTTTGCCATTATTGTTGACCGAGGCATAAATTTTTCATGAAAGACGCAGAGCAGAGTAGTTGTTATACCGCTTCTTTCCCTTTATTTATGCCCGAAATTTGGCAGTCTGTCCGTTTTAAGCGGAACGGCTGCCTTTTTGTATTTTAAAGGAACGCAATCATTATGGATTTCAGTTGGTTGGCCGAGCCGCATACTTGGATAGGCTTTGCCACGCTTCTGGTTTTGGAAGTTGTTTTAGGTATTGATAACCTTGTTTTCGTAGCGATTTTGGCAAACAAGGTCAAACCGTTGCAACGGGATAGGGCGCGGATAACGGGCTTGGGTTTGGCTGTCGTTATTCGGATTTTCATGCTGGGCTTTATGGCGCACATCATGACGCTGACGCGTCCTTTGTTTGAGCTGGGCGGCCTGGAGATTTCCGGTAAAGACATGATTATGTTTGCCGGCGGTATTTTCCTGCTTTATAAAGCGACTACCGAGCTGCACGAACGCCTTGAAGGCCACAATCAATTTGCGGTTGCTGAAGGACAGAAGAAGCATTCTTCTTTTTGGGGTGTTGTGGCGCAAATTTTGATTTTGGATGCGGTTTTCTCTATCGATTCTGTTATTACGGCAGTGGCGATGGTGGATCATATTGTGGTGGCAATGGGTGCGGTTGTTGTGGCGATGACTGTGATGATTTCTGCCAGCAAACTGTTGACTGCCTTTGTGGACAAGCATCCAACCGTTGTGATGTTGTGTTTGGGTTTCTTGTTGATGATTGGTTTCAGCCTGATTGCGGAAGCCTTCCATTTCCATATTCCGAAAGGCTATTTGTATGCGGCGATCGGCTTCTCGATTTTGATCGAACTGTTTAATCAGGTTTCGCAAAAGAATGCCCGCAAAAATGACTACATCAGCACTTCTTGGCGTAAGCGCACCGCTGAAAATGTGTTGGGTATGATGGGTATCCGCGAAAGCATTTTGGCAAAGGCAGGCGATAACGGCGGCGATGACGAGCATTTTGAAGAAAACGAAAAATCTATGATTCGAAGCGTGCTGACTTTGGCGGAGCGTCCGATTATGGGCGTGATGATTCCGCGTCGGGAAATCGAGAAATTGGATATTTCCCAAAGTCGGGAAGAACAAAATGCGCAGTTGAAAAATACGCCGTATAGCCGTTTGTTGGTTGTTGGTAAGGCAGGTGTAGATGAGCCTTTGGGCTATATCAGTAAAAAAGATTTGCTGAACCAGCTGCTTGAATCGGGTGAAATCAATATTCAGACGGCCTTGCGCCAGCCATTAATTTTGCCGGACAGTACGACAGCGTTGAATGCGATTGAATTGTTCCGTCAAAGCAGCGCGGATTATGCCTTGGTTGTGGATGAATTTGGTGCGGTGTTGGGTATGGTGACCATGAAAGATTTGTTGGAAACCATTGCCGGTGAATTCCCCGAGGAATTCGAGCGTGAGGAAGAAGAGGCTGCTCCAGCCAGTCAGGATGAAACGCTGTCTGTGGATGGTGCATTGGAGTATGTGGAATTGGCTTCTCAGTTAAATCTGCCTGCTCAAGAGGAAGATGCGGACTTTCATACCGTTGCCGGCTTGATTATGGAAGAGTTGCAAAGTATTCCTGATGTAGGCGATTTCATCGATTATCACGGCTGGCGTTTTGAAGTGGTTGAAAAAGACGGACAACGGATTGCCCGTGTGAAAATCAACCGTTTGCCAGAAGAGGAATAAGTGAAGAGTTAGTATGGTAAAGGCCGTCTGAAAATGTTCAGACGGCCTTTTTATTTATCCGGCTTTAGTTGCCGTAATGTCCCGAGCCTAAAATTCGGTGTGAATGTGCGCCCGTCGCATGGTAGGGATTGCTTGGAACTTGATTGCACCAACAGGCTGCAAGCCAGGCAAAAGCGGCGGCTTCGACCCATTGCGGGTCAAGATGGAGCTTGGCTGTGCTGTGCAATTTGGTGTCGGGAGAAAACAGGGTTTTCAAGTCTTGCATCAAAACCGGATTGCGGATGCCGCCGCCACAGATATAAAGATGATGAATCGCCGGAGCAGCTTGTTTGGTCGCGTCAAAAATGGTTTGTGCAGTATAAAAGACCAATGTGCGTATCACATCTTCCGGCTTTTCATTACCTTTCAGACGGCCTTGAAGCCAGCTTAGGGAAAACAACTCTCGGCCTGTACTTTTCGGATAAGGGCGGCTGAAGTAAGGATGGTCGAGCAGGGAGGCGAGTAGATCAGGGAGGATTTTGCCTTGTGCGGCTTTTTCCCCGTTTTTGTCGTAAGGCTGCTGCCAAATATGTTGCATCCATGCATCCATCAGCATATTGCCGGGGCCGGTATCGAAGCCGAAAGAAGGGCTGTCGGGCGGGAGGATGCTGATATTGGAAATGCCGCCAATGTTGAGTACAGCTCGGGTTTCATTCTCATCTTGAAACAGCGCTTCGTGAAAAGCAGGGACGAGGGGCGCACCTTGACCGTTGCAGGCAAGGTCGCGGCTGCGGAAGTCGCCGACAGTGAAAATGCCGGTCAGTTCAGCTAACAGGGGGAGGTTAACCAGTTGAATGCTGTAACCGTGTTCAGGCGCATGGCGGATGGTTTGTCCGTGGCAGCCGATTGCGGCAATGTCTTTGGCCGACAGGTTTTGCTCTGCCAACAGTTGTTGGACGGTTTGGGCGTATAGGCGGCTGAGTGTTTGCGCCAGGATATTGCTTCTGTGCAATTCATTTTCGCCTATGTCTTGCAGTGCCAACAATTCTTGGCGCAGGCCGTCTGAATAGGGGAGAAAGCTATGGGCGACGGCGCGTTGCCATTGTTTGCCCTGCATTTGAATCAGTACGGCATCGGCACCGTCCATGCTGGTTCCTGACATGATACCGATATAGTATTGGGGTTGCATTTCGGTTACAGAAAGAGAAGGTAAAACGACATTTTAACGCCTTTTGACGTTTTTACGGGAATTTCGGCATTTAATGTAAATAGTTGGTGCAAGAAAGATTACAAAAAGGTTAAAATAACGTGACTCAACATGTTTTCCAAAAGGAAACTTTCCATGGCTCAAACTCAGTCGAGTGCGAACTTGAAGCTGATTAATACGGTTTTTGCCGCTATGCTTGTGAGCATGGTCGGCTATTTTATTTATTGGGGCCTGGGTTATACCCACTACAACCACTCCGGCCTGTTTATCCTTGCTACCTTTTTCGGCGTCTTTATGGCGTTTAATGTGGGTGGTAACGATATTGCCAACTCTTTCGGTACAAGTGTCGGCTCCGGCACATTGACTATTCCGCAAGCTTTGCTGATTGCGGCAGTATTTGAAGTCAGCGGCGCAGTGATTGCCGGTGGCGAGGTAACAGATACCATCCGTAAGGGTATTGTCGATTTGAATGGCATGCATCTGGATCCGATGCAGTTTGTCTTTATTATGATGTCTGCGCTTTTGGCTGCGGCATTGTGGCTGCTTTTTGCCTCGCACAAAGGCCTGCCGGTTTCCACGACACATGCCATTATCGGCGGTATTGTCGGTAGTGCATTGTGCATGGCGACGTTAAACGGCGTAGATTCCGTTGCATTGATTCAGTGGGATAAATTGGGTGAGATTGCCTTGTCTTGGATTTTGTCCCCGGTTTTGGGTGGCATCGTTTCCTATCTGTTGTTTTCACGAATCAAGAAAAATGTTTTGGATTACAACTCTTGGGCCGGCAATACGCTGAAAGGCATCAAGCTGGAGAAGAAAGCCTATAAAGAAGAGCACCGCCTGTTTTTTGAAGCCTTGAGTGAATCTGAAAAAGTCGAATACGCCACCAAAATGGCGCACGATGCCCAAATTTATGATGAGCCGGACTTTGATCCCGAAGAGTTGCAGTCTGAGTATTATCGCGGCCTGTACCGCTTTGACAGCCGTAAGGGCGAAGTGGATTCTTACAAAGCCCTGCATTCTTGGGTGCCGTTCATTGCTTCTGTCGGCGGTATGATGATTGCGGCCATGTTGATTTTCAAAGGTCTGAAAAATCTGCATTTGGGCATGAGCAATGTCAACAGCTTCCTGACCATTTTCATGATCGGTGCGGCTATTTGGATGGGTACGTTTGTATTCGCCAAAAGTTTGAAACGCAAAGATTTGGATAAATCAACCTTCCAAATGTTCTCATGGATGCAGGTATTTACCGCTTGCGGTTTCGCATTCAGCCATGGTGCGAACGATATTGCTAATGCGATTGGTCCGTTTGCCGCGATTATGGATGTGTTGCGTACCAACAGCATTACTGCTCAAAACGCCGTGCCGCCGATTGCTATGTTGACTTTCGGTATCGCTTTGATCGTCGGCTTGTGGTTTGTCGGCAAAGAAGTGATTAAAACCGTAGGCACCAGTTTGGCAGAAATGCACCCCGCGTCAGGCTTCTCAGCCGAGCTTTCTGCAGCCGCCGTCGTGATGGCCGCATCATTTATGGGCTTGCCTGTTTCCAGTACCCATATTTTGGTGGGTGCAGTTTTGGGTATCGGCTTGGTTAACCGCAATGCCAACTGGAAATTGATGAAACCGATCGGCCTTGCTTGGGTTATTACCTTGCCTGCCGCTGCCGTTTTGTCTGTTGTCAGCTATTTGGTTTTGCAAGCCGTGTTTTAATTGATTATTTTATTTCA
>NZ_CATNVN010000029.1:0-16528 GCF_951230505.1 uncultured Neisseria sp. | reverse complement strand
GGAAAACTGATGAGGTTAAAACTCAGTTGGAGGACTTTATTTCCTCATATAAAGGCCATAAAGATTTGGCAGACAAATACAAATACTCCGCCGAAATGATTGATGCTGGTACAAGCCGAGCCTATCGTTTGAAAGCCATTCCCACAAAAACAGGCTATACTCTTTCCGTTTGGATGGATAGTTTGGGCAATGCTTACAAATGCACTGATATTGATTCAGCCAATAATTTCAAAACCGCAATGACCAATGGCAAAGGTTGCGAATCGGTTTCCAAAAAGAAATCTTCTTAGTCTGACAACCATAAAAAAGCAGTGTCATTTTATCGACACTGCTTTTTATATTTTACTGTTTCCAATCATCGTCTCGGCGTTGGCGTTTCAACAAGATCCTGACTGTGCCATCATTGCCTTGTCGAGGCTCGACATAAGCCAATACATCAGGATGCTGCATCAACCAGCGACGCGTCATATTTTTCAAAACCGGTTTATAGCCTGCAGAACCCAAGCCGCTGCCGTGGACAATCTCGCCGCAAACGCCGCGTTTTTTCGTAAACTCAATAAATTCGTTCAATACCTGCTGCGCCTCTTCCTGCGTATAGCCGTGCAAATCCACATCCGCCACCACAGGATAATGGCCGTTTCGCAAACGCATCAAATCATTTTTACCCTGCCCGTTTTTACTGAACGAAGCCGGCGGTTCTTCCCAGCCGCCGCTGCCCACATAAAAATAATCTTCCTGCTCCAAAGTCGCCATTTCTTTAGGTCGCGGCTTGATAGGCGATTTATCGCGGGGCTGTTCATAATAGTTGCCGGCATTTTTCAAAGGCGTAACCTTACCAACCGCCTTGCTGAAATCCACATCCTCTACCTGCTTTTTAGCCTTCGCTTCGGCTTCCCGCTCCGCGGCTTCCTTTTTCGCCTGTTTGCCCAAAGCCTTCAGCGTTTCTTGAAAGTTTGCCGTCATGGTTTGTCCTCTCCAAAAAATTGATTGCGCACATTATAGCAAACCCGGCTACAAGGCCGTCTGAAAGACTCTTATCCTCGCTTCTTGTTTAGGGTATAGTATTAACGCATTGCCCGTCTTACAAAAGAGAGAAAATATGTTTAAACGCCCGGAAGAAATCATCGTCTTGATACTTGCCCTATTATGGGTCGCACTCAGCTACTACTTTGCCGCCATCCTGATTTCAGATGCCTACACCATTCTCCTCATTACCGTACTGACTTTCGTTTGGGCAGCCATCTGTTTCCTTTTATGGCAGCGCAACTTAAGCCGTCATATTTGGCCACTGTTCCTCGGCAGCCTAGTTGCCTGCTGGTGGCCATACTTCACTTGGCTTGCAAGCGATGTTCCCGAAGGCACATGGTATTCAGGCTGGACATTCAAATCCATTATCACCTTGATTCCCGTTGTGGCCGCTTATATCTTCAAGTGGAAACGGAGCCGAAAAAACAAAATCTCCAATACCCTTGCCTGATACCTCGCGCCGTCTTTTTCAGACGGCGTTTTCCATATCTGACATAACGCTCAGACTGTCAACAATCCCAATAAAATGCTATACTCTTCACACGATTTAACACCCTAAAACAGGCCGTCTGAAAGACTTATCAAGATGATCAGCAAACAAGAATACCAAGCCCAAGCCGCACAAGGTTACAACCGCATTCCACTCGTTCAAGAGCTGCTTGCCGACTTGGACACACCGCTCTCAATCTACCTCAAACTTGCCAACAAGCCTTTCACCTACCTGCTCGAATCCGTTGTCGGTGGCGAACGCTTCGGCCGCTATTCCTTTATCGGCCTGCCTTGCAGCCACTATCTCAAAACCAGCGGCAAACATGTCGATGTGTATCAAAACGGCGAAATCGTCGAACAACACGACGGCAATCCCCTGCCCTTTATCGAAGCCTTCCACAACCGCTTCAAAACGCCCGAAATCCCAAGCCTGCCGCGCTTTACCGGCGGCCTGGTCGGCTACTTCGGTTATGAAACCATCTACAATTTCGAACATTTTGCCCACCGCCTGAAACATACGGCCAAAGCCGATCCGCTCGGTACGCCCGACATCCTCCTGATGCTCTCGCAAGAATTGGCGGTTATCGACAATTTGAGCGGCAAAGTCCACCTCATCGTTTACGCCGATCCCTCGCAGCCCGACGGCTACGAACACGCGCGCGAACGACTTGAAGACATCCGTACCCAGTTACGCCAAAGTTGTGCTATCCCGCTTTCCCTCGGCAGCAAGCAAACCCAAGCAGTCAGCGAATTTGGAGAAGAACCTTTCAAAGCCTGCGTCAATAAAATCAAAGACTACATCTTTGCAGGCGACTGCATGCAGGTTGTCCCCAGCCAACGCATGAGCATGGAATTTACCGATAATCCGCTTGCCCTCTACCGCGCCCTGCGTACGCTGAACCCATCGCCGTATATGTTCTACTACGATTTCGGCGATTTCCATATTGTCGGCTCCTCCCCCGAAATCCTCGTCCGCCGCGAACGCGATGATGTCATCGTCCGTCCTATCGCCGGCACACGCCTGCGCGGCAAAACACCAGCCGAAGACCTCGCCAACGAACAAGACCTGCTGAGCGATGCCAAAGAGATTGCCGAACACGTCATGTTGATTGACTTAGGACGCAACGACGTCGGCCGCATCAGTAAAACCGGCGAAGTCAAAGTTACCGACAAAATGGTGATTGAAAAATACTCCCATGTGATGCACATCGTCTCCAACGTCGAAGGCCGTCTGAAAGACGGCATGACCAATATGGACATCCTTGCCGCCACCTTCCCTGCAGGCACGCTTTCAGGCGCACCCAAAGTCCGCGCCATGGAAATCATCGAAGAAGTCGAGCCGAGCAAACGCGGCATCTACGGCGGCGCAGTCGGCGTATGGAGTTTCAACAACGACATGGACTTGGCCATTGCCATCCGCACTGCCGTGATTAAAAACAATACCCTCTTCGTCCAAAGCGGCGCAGGCGTAGTTGCCGACTCCAACCCAACCTCCGAATGGCAGGAAACTCAAAATAAAGCCCGAGCAGTAATCCGCGCAGCGCAAATGGTGCAAGAAGGGTTGGATAAATAATTTTCAGACGGCCTGCGCTCTGAAATGACTAAACAACAAGATTATGATACTAAAAGAAAAACAACTAAAATCCATCAGCAAATTCCTCAGCTTTATCTTGCGCCATCATCCTGAGCAAATCGGTATTACTTTGGATAAAGACGGCTGGGTGGATATTGATACCCTACTGACGCAGGTAAATCATCCCGAGCGTGGCTTTACAGGTAATCCGCTGACCTACGAAGTATTGCTGGAAGTGGTCGAAAACAATGATAAAAAACGGTTTACCCTTTCTGAAGACGGCAAACGCATCCGCGCTGCACAAGGTCATTCGACGGCACAAGTTCAGGTCGAACACAAAGTGGCAACGCCTCCTCAGATTTTGTATCACGGTACGGCTGAGCGCTCTGTTCCATCTATTTTGGAACAAGGCCTGCATTCTGCCTCGCGCCATTTTGTCCATCTGTCTGCCGATGCCGAAACAGCCGTCAACGTCGGCTCCCGACACGGCAAGCCGGTTGTATTGACCATCGACACTGTCGCCATGCTTGCTGCAGGACATCAATTTTATCT
Source organism: uncultured Neisseria sp. (assembly GCF_951230505.1). NCBI lineage: Bacteria > Pseudomonadati > Pseudomonadota > Betaproteobacteria > Neisseriales > Neisseriaceae > Neisseria > uncultured Neisseria sp. The sequence goes on along the minus strand of NZ_CATNVN010000029.1, from coordinate 12,888 downwards.
GGCGGACAACGGCGTATGGTTAACTGAAAACGTTCCGCCGCAATTTATCGGCAAACTTTAACACATCAGGCCGTCTGAAGCTGTAAAACCATTTTCAGACGGCCCGCAAACACCCTACCCAATTTCTTCATAAAGCGATTATCCATGAACACATCCCCCATCCTCCCTCCTGCTATGCTCGGCATTCTTGGCGGCGGACAATTAGGCAGAATGTTTACTGTTGCTGCCAAAACCATGGGCTACCAAGTAACCGTACTCGATCCCGACCCGAATGCGCCAGCAGCGGAATTTGCCGACCGCCATTTGTGTGCGCCGTTTGATGACCCGGCCGCTTTGGAAGAATTGGCAAAATGCGCGGCTGTTACGACCGAGTTTGAAAACGTCAATGCCGACGCGATGCGTTTTCTCGCCAAACACACCAATGTTTCCCCCAGCGGCGACTGCGTTGCCATCGCGCAAAACCGCATTCAGGAAAAGGCATGGATACGCAAAGCAGGTCTGCAAACCGCGCCGTATCAAGCAGTTTGCAAGGCCGAAGACATCACTGAAGAAAGCGTACAATTTCTGCCCGGCATCCTGAAAACTGCCACTTTGGGCTACGACGGCAAAGGCCAAATCCGCGTAAAAACATTGGATGAACTCAAAGCCGCATTTGCCGAACACGGTGGCGTGGATTGCGTTTTAGAAAAAATGGTGGACTTGCGCGGCGAGATTTCCGTTATCGTATGCCGTCTGAACAATGACAACGTGCAAACTTTCGACCCTGCCGAAAATATTCACGAAAACGGCATCCTCGCCTACTCCATCGTCCCTGCGCGACTGAGTGCCGACGTGCAGCAACAGGCGCGGCAGATGGCGCAGCGTTTGGCCGATGAATTGAACTACGTCGGCGTATTGGCAGTAGAAATGTTTGTTGTCGGCGATACACATGAATTGGTCGTCAACGAAATCGCGCCGCGTCCGCACAATTCCGGCCACCATACCATCGATGCCTGCGCGACAGACCAATTCCAGCAACAGGTCCGCCTGATGTGCAACCTGCCTCCGGCTGACACCAAATTGCTGAGCTCTTGCTGTATGGCGAATATTTTGGGCGACGTTTGGAAGGAAGACGGCGGCGAACCCGAATGGCTGCCGTTGCAAAGCAACCCGAATGCACATCTGCATCTATACGGTAAAAAAGCCGCGCGTAAAGCCCGAAAAATGGGCCACTTTACCGTCTTGGCCAACGATGCGGACAACGCGTTCCAAACTGCCCAAGCCTTACATCAAAGCCTGTAACCTTACCCACTTTTTTCAGACGGCCTTTGATTGCCAAAGGCCGTCTGAAATCAATTTTTCCGACCATCCGCCATGAGCCTTCTGACCATCCTCCGTCCGGCAACCGAAAAAGACTGCCAAGACATACACAATGCCCATCTGCATGCCGTTCAATACGCCTGCATCCGCAGTTACAATGAAACCATTATGCACACATGGGAAAGTCTGCTCGACATCAACAGCTATTTGGAAACCATCTCCGATAAAAACAAAGCCTTGTGGGTGGTCGAATACAAAGGGCTGATTCAAGGCTTCTTCCAAGTCGATTTCAAAGAAGCGCAACTGGACGCCTTATACGTCCATCCGCTCTTCCACAATCTCGGCTTGGGCACGGCCCTGCTCAGCCGCGCCGAAGAAATGGCACGAAATGCGGGCCTCAGCTTTCTCAAACTGTATGCCTCGCTCAATTCCGTACCTTTTTATCGCCTCAACCGTTACGAGTCGCTCGGTACTGCCGTGTTGCAGCTGAACAAAACCGTCCGTGTCGAATGCGAATTGATGCGCAAATACCTGTAATTTCCCCTTCCGCTGTTGCTTTTTTTGAAAGAAACCGATGTCCCGAATTGCCGCCCTGCCCGACCATCTTGTCAACCAAATCGCCGCCGGCGAAGTGGTCGAACGCCCTGCCAACGCCTTGAAAGAAATCGTTGAAAACAGTATCGATGCAGGCGCAACGGCGATTGATGTCGAGCTGGCCGGCGGCGGCATCCGCCTCATCCGCGTCAGCGACAACGGCGGCGGCATCCACCCCGACGACATCGAACTCGCGCTCCACCGCCACGCCACCAGCAAAATCAAAACCTTAAACGACTTGGAACACGTCGCCAGCATGGGCTTTCGCGGCGAAGGCTTGGCCAGTATCGCCTCCGTCAGCCGCCTGACCCTGACCAGCCGACAAGAAGACAGCACGCACGCAACCCAAGTCAAAGCAGAAGACGGCAAACTCAGCAGCCCCACCGCCGCCGCCCACCCCGTCGGCACCACCATCGAAGCTGCCGAACTCTTCTTCAACACCCCCGCGCGGCGCAAGTTCCTCAAATCCGAAAACACCGAATACGCCCACTGCGCCACCATGCTCGAACGTCTTGCGCTGGCGCATCCGCACATTGCCTTCTCACTCAAACGCGACGGCAAACAAGTGTTCAAACTTCCTGCACAAAGCCTGCATGAACGTATCGCCACCATTGTCGGCGATGATTTTCAGACGGCCTCATTGGAAATTGACAGCGGCAATGGCGCATTACGGCTCTATGGCGCGATTGCCAAGCCGACTTTTGCCAAAGGCAAAACCGACAAACAATATTGCTTCGTCAACCATCGCTTCGTGCGCGACAAAGTCATGCTCCATGCTGTCAAACAGGCATACCGCGACGTATTGCACAATGCGCTGACGCCTGCTTTCGTCCTCTTTCTCGACCTGCCGCCCGAAGCCGTGGATGTCAACGTACACCCGACCAAAACCGAAATCCGCTTCCGCGACAGCCAGCAGGTACACCAACTCGTGTTCCACACGCTCAACAAAGCCCTTGCCGACACACGCGCCGACCTGACCGAAAGCGTCAGCAATGCAGGCGAAGTGTTGCATGACATTACCGGCGTTACTCCTGCACCAATGCCGTCTGAAAACAACAGCGAAAATCTGTTTGATAGCGCATCCAACTACCCAACAGGCAACAAACCCGATACACGCAATGCCTTTGGTCCATCAGGCAAAACCGCGCCCATGCCTTACCAAGCCGCGCGCACGCCGCAACAACGCAGCCTATCCCTGCGCGAAAGTCGCGCGGCAATGAATACTTATGCCGAGCTCTACAAAAAAACCGACGACATCGACCTTGAGTTGAGCCAATTCGAACAGGCACGTTTCGGCAATATACCGTCTGAAACGCCTACTCCCCAAACAGATACGCCGCTTTCAGACGGCCTTCCCTCCCAATCCGAACTGCCACCGCTCGGTTTTGCCATTGCCCAATTATTAGGCATCTACATCCTTGCACAAGCCGAAGACAGCCTGTTGCTCATCGATATGCACGCTGCCGCCGAACGCGTCAACTACGAGAAAATGAAGCGCCAACGTCAGGAAAACGGCAACCTGCAAAGCCAACGCCTGCTTATTCCCGTAACCTTTGCCGCGTCCCACGAAGAATGCGCTGCCCTTGCCGATCATGCCGAAACGCTGACAGGCTTTGGCTTGGAATTGTCCGACATGGGCGGCAATACCCTTGCCGTCCGTGCCGTCCCCTCCATGCTCGGCAAAGCCGACGTCGTTTCACTGGCCAAAGATGTTTTGGGCGAACTCGCCCAAGTCGGCAGCAGCCAAACCATCGAAGAACACGAAAACCACATCCTCGCCACCATGTCCTGCCACGGCTCCGTCCGCGCCGGCCGACAGCTGACTTTGCCCGAAATGAACGCACTCCTGCGCGATATGGAAAACACGCCGCGCAGCAACCAGTGTAACCACGGACGTCCGACTTGGGTCAAACTGACATTAAAAGAATTGGATGCGTTGTTTTTACGCGGACAGTGACGCTAATAAAAAGGCCGTCTGAAAATACTTTCAGACGGCCTTTTAACTTATTTGCTCTTAACGAATATCCATAGGAGCAAACGATTTCACGGTTTCATCGATTGCTTTAACACGGGTCAGGAAATCTTCCAATTGGGCAAGCGGCAATGCGCTTGGGCCATCGCATTTGGCTTGGTCGGGATTGGCATGGGATTCGAGGAACAAACCGGCCAATCGGGTTGCCATACCGGCAAGCGCCAAGTCCAATACTTGGGCGCGACGGCCGCCAGATGCTGTGGCACCGGATTCGCGCGTTTGCAGGGAATGGGTTACGTCAAAAATAACGGGCAGGTTGTTACACGTTTTTTTCATCACGCCAAAGCCGAGCATATCGACCACCAAGTTGTCGTAGCCGAAGTTTGCGCCGCGTTCGCACAAAATGATTTGCTCGTTGCCTGCTTCTTGGAATTTCTCGACGATGTTTTTCATTTGAGATGGGCTGAGAAATTGCGGCTTTTTGATGTTGATGACATTGCCGGTTTTCGCCATTGCCACCACCAAATCGGTTTGACGTGCCAAGAAGGCGGGCAGCTGGATGACATCGCAGACTTCGGCAACCGGTTGGCATTGGTAAGGCTCGTGAACATCGGTAATCACGGGAACATTAAACTCGCGTTTCACCGCTTGAAAAATCTTCATGCCTTCGTCCAAACCCACACCGCGGAAAGAGTGGATGGAAGAGCGGTTTGCCTTGTCGAAAGAGGCTTTGAACACGTAAGGGATGCCGAGTTTATCGGTTACTTTAACGTATTGCTCACAGGCTTTCAGCGTAGAGTCGAGGTCTTCAAGGACATTGATGCCGCCGAAAAGGGTAAAGGGCGCATCGTTGCTGACGGTGATGTTGTTGATTTGGATATTCACGGCAAAGCCTTTCAGATAAGTTGAATTTGGGAAACAGGCCGTCTGAAACGTTTCAGACGGCCTTTGTTTGAATATTACAACACGGTGTGCGGCGGCTCATAAGAAATCACGTCGCGGATTTTATTGTTCTCATCGACGAGAACGACTTTCAGCTCATGCGCTGCAATTTCAGGTTCGGACAACATAACGTAAGACATGATAATTACGATGTCGCCTTTTTGAACCAAACGTGCGGCTGCGCCATTGAGGCAAACGACGCCGCTGCCGCGTTCGCCGGGGATGGTGTAGGTTTCAAGGCGTTCGCCGTTGTTATTGTTGACGATGGCAACTTTTTCGTTAACGCAAATACCTGCTGCATCCAACAGGTCTTGGTCAACGGTAATGCTGCCGACGTAGTTGAGGTCGGCTTCGGTAACGGTGGCACGGTGGATTTTGCCGCCGAGCATGGTACGGAACATGGGTTTCCTTTTTGATTGTGGGTTGATTTGCGGTTTTAACTTCCGGGAAGTTAAAACCGCTGTTTGTGTGATTGAGGATTAGTTATTGGGAAAGTCTGATTCGTCAAACTCGGGTTCCGGGTCGCTTTGAAGAACTTTTCCGTTTAATTTCAACTCGCTGTTTTGCAGAGTCAGATGGGTTTTGACATTATCGTTTTCTAAGGTCAGATATTTCTCACTTGCCATGCTTTTAATGGTGCTGTCCACCATCAGGCGCAAGGTCTCGTTAATATCGTCGATGCTGGCACGGCCTGCGGCTTCATCTTCGGCATTGACGCTAAACAGACTGCTGGCTTGGTTGACGGCGAGCTGCTCCAACAATTTTTGCGGTACGCTCATGTTGAAGTCGGCTTCGGTTTTCTTCAGCATATCACCCAAATTGTTGAGGTCTTTGGCTGCCAAACCTTTAAACGCAAGCTTGCCGCTGACATCGACATCACCATTAGGCATGGTAAATTTGAAGGTTTTGACGTTCAAAACCGGATTGTTGGTAAACAGGCCTGAAGCCTCGTTTTTGGCCGTCTGAATCAAGGAAGCCTGTATTTCTTCTTCGCTCATTTTCTTCATGGACACTTCGGCAATTTTGTTTTTCAATGCCAGAAGTGATGCCGCATCCAAATGCTCGGCAGCGACATTGATGTCCAGAGGGCCGTATTTGTCTTCGCCATAGGTCAGGCTTTCAAATTGGAAGCGGCCTTCGCTGTTGATGAATTTATCGACTTCGCCGGTTTGGGTATCGAAACGCAGTTTGTTGACTTCGATTTTAGACGGAGCAATCGTGCCGGTCGGATTGATAAACGCACCGATTTGCAGATTGGTCACAAGGTTGACCAGTTCGTTCAACTTAACGTTGTAATCGATGTTTTCTTTCCATTGCAGCAGGAATTTATCCAGCGTAATGCTGCTCTTGCCCAAAGAAAGTTTGGTCAGGCCGTCTTCCGTTTCGGATTGGAAGCGCAGGTTTTCCAAAGACACATCGCCTTTGTCGGCCAATTTGACTTGCAAAGACGGTGCGAGGTAATCGTGACGATAACTTTTGAAGCCTTGGCTGTAATCGGTATTGCCGCCAAAGCCTTTCCAGTTGAGCTTGATACCGGAAAGCTCTTCATAATCGAAGGCGGGAATATTGAGGCTGAGTTTGCCGTCGCCGGAAAGGTAAACCGTATTGGTCATGGTCAACGGCGTTTGCTGGCCGAAGAAACGGTCCAAAACCTTTTTGGTTTCCGGATGGTATTGGAACTCGGTTTCCACGTGGGCGCGCGTACCGAAGCCGCCGGCAAACGGGCCGTGTGTTACGTGGTTGATGACCGTAATCGGCTCTTGCAGAACAGTTTTCAAATTGTCCGGCAGGTATTTTTGCGTATTTTGAAGCAGGGTCGGCTTGAGGCGGATGACGGTCGTCTCGGTTGAACTGAACCAGCCGCGATCGTATTGGTGGGACTCAACGGTCAGGAAACCGGATTCTTGCAACAGCTTTTGTTGCTCGGTCAGGCTTTCTTCCGCTTTGACACCAAGATAATAAGGCGTGCCGAGCGCAGCGGCAACAACGACGGCGGCAGTCGGGATAAGATACTTTTTCATCACTTCAAACAGATTAGGTTCAAAGCGTAAAGCATAGCATTTTTTAGCTGTTTTGTCTTATCCGCCGTTTCAGACGGCCTTTAGGTAAAGATTGTGATATTATGCAAACATAAACGATTTTTACACTTTTGGCAGTCCAAATCCTATCTGCCAAGATGTCATTAAAGGTTTGCAAATGCTTTTATTCATTGATAACTACGACAGCTTTACCTACAACATCGTCCAATACTTTGCCGAATTGGGGCAGGAAGTTTTGGTACGTTGCAACGATGAAATCACCATCGAAGAAATCGAAGCCCTAAAGCCGCAATATCTGGTCATCGGCCCCGGCCCTTGTTCCCCTAAAGAGGCAGGCATTTCTGTTGCAGCCATGCAGCACTTTGCCGGCAGGCTGCCCGTCATGGGCGTGTGTCTCGGCCATCAAACCATGGGCGAAGCGTTCGGCGGCAATGTCGTGCGCGCGCAAACGATGATGCACGGCAAAGTCTCCCCTGTTTTCCATCACGGCACAGGCATGTTTAAAGACCTGCCCAATCCAGTCAACTGCACGCGCTACCACAGCCTGGCCATCGACCGCGCCACCCTGCCCGACTGCCTCGAAATTACCGCATGGACGGAAGACGGTGAAATCATGGGCGTACGCCACAAAGAATATGCCGTCGAAGGCGTACAGTTCCACCCCGAAGCCCTGCTGACCGAACACGGCCACGATATGCTGAAAAACTTCTTGGAAGAATTCAAAGACTACCGCCCGCAAAAATCTTAATGAAAGGCCGTCTGAAAGGTGTTTGACAATGTTCAAACCGCATTTTCAGACGGCCTGAATCACATCGGACACAAACAAAGGAAAAATCATGATTACCCCTCAACAAGCGATTGAACGCCTCATCAGCAACAACGAACTTTTCTACGATGAAATGACCGACCTCATGCGCCAAATCATGAGCGGCCAAGTTCCTCCCGAGCAAATCGCCGCCATCCTGACCGGCCTGCGGATTAAAGTTGAAACCGTTTCCGAGATTACCGCCGCAGCCAGCGTGATGCGCGAATTTGCCACCAAAGTGCCGCTGGAAAACGCCGATGACTTGGTCGATATTGTCGGCACGGGTGGCGACGGTGCCAAAACCTTCAATATTTCCACGACTTCCATGTTTGTCGCGGCTGCGGCAGGAGCGAAAGTTGCCAAACACGGCGGCCGCTCCGTTTCTTCATCCAGCGGCGCTGCCGATGTCATGGAACAAATGGGCGCCAACCTCAACCTCAACCCCGAACAGGTTGCCCAAAGCATCCAGCAAACCGGTATCGGCTTTATGTTCGCGCCCAACCATCACAGCGCCATGCGCTATGTTGCCCCTGTCCGCCGTTCGCTCGGCTTCCGCAGCATCTTCAATATCTTGGGTCCGCTGACCAATCCTGCCGGCGCAGCAAACCAACTCTTGGGCGTGTTCCACATCGACTTGTGCGGCATTCTTTCCCGCGTATTGCAACAGCTTGGTTCCAAACATGTTTTGGTCGTGTGCGGCGAAGGCGGTTTGGATGAAATCACGCTGACCGGCAAAACCCGCGTTGCCGAACTGAAAGACGGAAAAATTACCGAATACGACATCAGCCCGGCCGATTTCGGCATGGAAGTCCGCCGCAATTTAGACGAAATCAAAGTCGAAAATGCGCAAGAATCCCTGCAAAAAATGAACGAAGTGCTGGACGGCAAAGCCGGTGCCGCACGCGATATCGTCGTCCTCAATGCCGCCGCCGCGCTCTATGCAGGAAATGTGGTTACTTCGCTGGCAGATGGCGTCAAAGCTGCTCAAGAAGCCATCGACTCCGGCAAAGCCAAAGCCAAAAAAGACGAATTTATCGAATTTGGCAAACAGTTTGCCTAAGCTTTAAAACCATAAACAAAGGCCGTCTGAAAAATCTTTCAGACGGCCTTTTATTCTTTAAATATTAAAATTTGCTTTTAATATCATTAATCAAGCCTTCGGCTTTTTCTTTGGCTTCTTCAGCCAAGTGTGCTACTTTCTCTTTGGCTTCATCGGCTAAAGCAGTTGCTTTTTCTTTAGCTTCTTCAAACAATTGCGAACCTTTTGCTTTACCTTCTTCTAAAGCGTCACTGGCTTTGCTTCCAATATCTGATGCTGCTTCTTTTACTTTGCCAACGCCTTGTTGAGCCAAGCCTTCAGCTTCAAGTTTAGCATTGCTGGATACATCTCCAGCCACTTCTTTTACTTTACCGCTGATTTTATCTAATTCGCCGCTCATGGTCATACTCCTGGATTAAATGTTGATAAGATTAGTGCTATACTACCATATATCGGGAACTTTGCTTTAGCTTTAAAGGCCGTCTGAAAGCCAAAACATGACAAAACGAGTTAAGTTAGGTTAATCCATATGTTTCAATATCGCTTCGGCTACTGCCTTGCCTATCATCTTACTGCCAAACTCATTGAAATGAAGCCCGTCGCACAGCATCACATCAGTCAAATCCTGCTCAAACATCAGGCTGTATAAATCATTGATGGCAAAGCCATATTGCCTTGCCAAATCCTCCGCCACACGGTTATAGGCCTTCAAATCAGCCAGATAGCGGCGCGAGGGTTTGACGATATTGTGTACGCTTTCCAAAAACGGCGTACTGCACGCCCAAATAATTTTTGCACCTGTCTGTTTCAAATAATCAAAAATTTGAATCAGGTTGCTGCGATAGGTTTTTATATCGGCCACCGGCTCATTACAGCCTTGATTATGGCGGATGTCGTGCAAACCGCAATTGATGTGGATAATGTCTCCCACAGTCGCACCCTCTGTCCATTGCCCGATATGCTCTAACACATCATGCGACGAACGGCAGTTTTCCGATGGAGAAACAATATCCACCTCAGGCAAAGCGGCGCGCGTGTAAGGCTCCGAAGCAAGCCGCACGGAATCGCCGATTAAATAAACGGTCATTTTTGTTCTCCTCCCTTTATTTGAACAAACAGCAAGGCCGTCTGAAATATCACTTAATATTATTATAAGAGTGCTATTTCAGACGGCCTTAACTTCAGTCAAATTCTATCGTTAAATCATAAATTAACACTGACTGTTTTTATAAAAATCAATTAATTGCTTGGCCTGCAACATGGGCAGCCCAAAACGATCGCTCACGTCTTTCAAATCCTTCCATTCCTGACCGGTCAGATTTTGCCCAACCCATTTGAGGTTTTCCGGATTGCTTTTGATTTTCTCAAAATACGCCTGCTTGCGTTTCCAGTTGCGCGACCACACCAGCAACATGGTAAAAATACATAAAACAATCAATACAATATTGGTAAACAACATCATGTCCATACGACATACTCCCGCTTGGATCTCAAAATCAGAAAATATGGATTAAAGGCCGTCTGAAAAACAGTCTTCAGACGGCCTCAGCGTGACGCTCAACGTTGCATTTCCTTGGCTAAAACCAACATGCCTGATGTTTACAGGATATCGTCTTCCCGATTGTGTTCGATCATATCGTTTACCGCTTGGGCGAGCCATGCCCAGCAATCGGGGAATTCTTGACGCTGCTCCCAGCCGGGGTCAGCAAAGTCGTGGATAAGCTGGACTGTGCCGCCTTTGCCGATTTCGAAGCAGGCAGTGTCATCGCAATCGCTGCGTTTGGCGAAGGGAATCAGTTTTCTATTGGGATAACGCGTTTGCATGCCTTGGTATAGCTTGGCGGCCCAATCGCTATCGAGCAGATGCCAAATATCGAAATCGACTAAATTCAGTTCGACGATTTTTTCAAATGATTCAGGGTATTCAAAGTGGGGAATATCGAGCGTATAGCTTTTCATCGTTTGATTCCTAGTTTGAGGCTACCTGAAAAATGAAACTGGGCGTATGGTTTTTAGAGGGCCTTTGCCACGTTTCACTCAATATTCACCCGTTTCAGGCGCAAGGCATTACCCAATACCGACACCGAGCTTGCCGCCATTGCCGCGCCTGCGATGACGGGATTTAAAAAGCCGAGTGCGGCGAGCGGAATACCCAAGATATTGTAGAAGAAGGCGAAAAACAGGTTTTGTTTGATGTTTTTCAAAGTCGCCTGCGACACCAGCAGGGCATCGGCGAGCTGGTTGACCGAATGCTGCATCAGCGTGGCGGACGCAGTGTGTTCGGCAACATCCGCACCGCCTTTCATCGCAAAGCTGACGTTGGCGGCAGCGAGCGCGGGCGCGTCGTTGATGCCGTCGCCGACCATCGCCACGGTTTTGCCGGCGGCTTTGAGTTTCTGCACTTCGGCGGCTTTATCGCGCGGACTCATATTACCAAAGGCGTGTGCGATGCCCAGTTGTTTGGCGACATATTCGACCGTGCCTTGGTTGTCGCCGCTCATAATATAGACATCGATATTGTGTTTTTTCAGACGGCCTACGGCTTCGGCGGTATCGGCTTTCAACGCGTCTGCAAGTGCGAATGCGCCGATAGGTTTGTTATCGACTGAGACTGCAACAATGCTTGCAATGTCCCAAACGCCGTCTGAAAACTTCGGCAAGGTCAATTCGGCAAATTCGGCTTTGCCTGCTTTCACCAAACCCACGCCTTCCACTTCGGCGGTAATGCCTGCGCCGACAACGGTTTGCGCGTTTTGTGCGGCGGGAATGTCCAAACCGCGCGCTTGGGCGGCGGAAACGATGGCGCGGGCAAGCGGATGAGCGGCGTTTTGTTCGACGGCGGCGGCGATGCGGTACAAAGCGTCTTCGTCAAAGCCGCTGTCGGGAACGCAATAAACGGCGGCAACCTGCGGCTTGCCTTCGGTCAGCGTGCCGGTTTTGTCCAATACGACGGCATCGACGTGGGCAGCTTCTTCCATCGCCGCCGCGTCTTTAAACCAAATGCCGTGTTTCACTGCTTTACCCATGCCGACCATAATCGCGGCAGGGGTTGCCAAACCGAGTGCGCACGGACAGGCAATCACCAAAACAGCAACGGCGTGCATTAGTGCAATCGTCCAATCGCCTTTCACCAGCCAAGTAACAATAAAAGTCAAAAGTGCAATGCCCACGACAGTTGGCACGAACACCGCCGCTGCTTTATCGGCCACGCGCGCAATCGGTGCTTTACTGCCTTGCGCTTCGGACAGCGCGTTCATCATGTCGCCGAGCAATGTTTGGCTGCCGAGCTGCGTGGCGCGGTACACCACGCTACCCTCGGTCATCAGCGCGCCTGCCAACACTTTGCCGCCTGCCTTTTTCTCTTCAGGATTGGATTCGCCGGTAAGATGACTCTCATCCGCCCAACCGCAGCCGCTTTCAATGATGCCGTCGGCGGCAATGCGTTCGCCGTGGTTGGCGCGGATTAGGTCGCCGATTTGCACTTGGTCGATGGGAAGCTGTTTCCATTCGCCGTTGCGTTGTACGTTGACTTGGGTCGGCGTCAGTTTCAGCAGCAAGCCCAAGCTGTTCAGGCTGGATTTTTTGGTGCGGTGTTCCAAAAATTTGCCCAGCGACACAAAACCAATCACCATCACGCCCGCTTCAAAATACACATGCGCCATGCCGTGCGCTGCGTGCGGACTGAAAAACAGCATATAGACGGAATACAGATAAATCGACACCGTACCGATGGTAACAAGTACGTCCATATTCGCCAGTCCGCCTTTAATGCTCGCCCACGCGCTTTTGTAAAACGGGATTGCCAGCCAAAGCTGCACAATACTTGCCAGTACAAATTGCCATACAGGCGGAATCATCCAATCGTGCCGCCCAATCATCATGCCTGCCATGCCGATTAGGAACGGGATATTGATGGCCAGTAAAAGCCACAGCCTCCAGCCGATATGGTGTTCTGCTTCAGCGTGCGGCAATGTATCTTCCGTTTTTTCCTTTGCGCCGTAACCGGTTTTCTCAATGATTTTGGCAATGTCAGCAGCGGAAGTTTTGCTGTCGTCAAACGTAACCTGCGCCTCTTCGCTGGCAAAGTTCACCCCCGCTGATTCAACAAAATCTTTTTTATTCAATACTTTTTCAATACGCGAAGCGCAGGCCTGACAGGTCATGCCTTCGATTTGGAAACGGACTTTTTGTTGCATGG
>NZ_CATNVN010000028.1:0-16678 GCF_951230505.1 uncultured Neisseria sp. | reverse complement strand
CCCGACCCTCTGGTTCGTAGCCAGATACTCTATCCAACTGAGCTACGGGTGCATCAAGAAAGATTTGAATTATAAAGAGAGGGCTGTTTACTGTCAAGCGTTTTATTTGGAAAACTTGCAGACAGCGTGTAAAATGCGCATTTGCTATTGAATTTACAGAGAATAAAATGTCAGATTTCGTACGCTGGCCGCTCTTATCCGAAGCATTTTCCCGTTTGGGACGGCCTGTGGTCGTGGTGGATTTGGAGACGACCGGTGGAAATTTCTATCAAGACAGGATAACGGAAGTTGCCCTTGTTCGTTTTGAGCAAGGACGCACCACACATTACGAGCAATTGGTCAATCCTTGCCGCAGCATTCCCGAATTTGTTGCCAGACTGACCGGGATTCATGATGAAACAGTGAAAAACGCGCCTGTCTTTGCCGATATTGCAGCCGATTTGTTGCCGCTATTGCAAGGTGCTGTGGTTGTTGCCCACAACAGCCGCTTTGACTACACCTTCCTGCGCCACGAGTTTGCCCGTATCCATACTGACTTTGCCGCACCCTCGCTCTGTACGGTTCAATTGTCGCGCCGCCTGTATCCTGAGTTTTACAAACACAGCCTCGACAGCATTATCGAACGCACCGGCATTCAGACGGCCAACCGCCACCGCGCCATGACTGATGTTGCCGCATTGTGTGATTATCTCGAATTAAGTCTGGCAGAAAAAAATCATCAACAATGGGACGAACACGTCCGTGTATTGATGAATCCGAAAATGTTGCCCACTTGGCTGCCTGATTCGCTCGCCCAACAGCTCTATGCCCTACCCGACAGTTACGGCGTATTGGTTTGGTTTGACCATTTCGGCAAAGCCCAAGCCATTGAAGCACACGAACGCGCATACAGTGAAACCGCCACCCTGCTGCACATCAAAAAACTGCCGCCGCACATCAAAGCCGCAGCCTCCATCCGTTTTATTCCGGCAGTCGGACAGCTTCATACATTATGGCTCAAAGCCCAGACCATGCAGGAATACCAACTGATGCCGTCTGAAAAGTCCACATCGTTTTCTACCGTCCGCTTTATCGCTGACGAACACGGCAGCCTTCAAGCACGCATTGTCTTGTTAAACAGCGGCACCAAAAACTGGCGTCCTTACGGTTTGTTTGCCCACAAAAAAGCAGCCAAACGCGCTTTGACGCAATGGTCACAAGAACACAGACTCTGCCCGGATTCGCTTAATATTTTGCCGACCAGCTACGCAAAGGGAGAACCCTGCCCTGTCGAGGCCGTCGGAAAATGCAATGGCAACTGTCGCCAGCCAAACGGCATCAAACATCAAAATCAACGCATTGCCGAGCTTGCCGCCCTACTCCCTGTAACCGATTGGGGCAAAGCGCACGAAATTGAAATTACCGAAACCGACCCCCTGACCGGAAACAGCATTACCCTGCTCTGCGCCGGCGGCGCGTTGGCATTGCCTGATGGAAGCTGGTATTTCGACAGCAGCCTGCCTATCGTGATTAAAAACAAATTCAGGCAAGACAAAGAAAATATCCGTTTGATTGCTTAAAACAAGGCCGTCTGAAAACCAAATTTTCAGACGGCCTATTGTGAATAACTTTCCGCTTTATTCTCAAAATAAAACTCTGCCTAAATTTTAATCAGAACTTATTTTTATAATAGCAATCAAATACTAAACCAATTTATACACAAGCTGTTCACACAATTTTCAATGAAAGCTGTGTATACCCAGCCCAACGAGTGAACCATGAACAATCCTGAAATCATCTTCTTTGACATCGACGACACCCTCTACCGAAAATACTCGGATACCTTACGTCCTTCGGTTGCCCAAGCCATGCGCGCATTAAAAGCCAAAGGCATTTTAACTGCCATTGCCACCGGCCGTCCGGAAGCCGCCATTCCCGCCAAAGTCAAAGCCTTGATTCAAGAATGCGGTATCGACATGCTCGTTACCATCAACGGCCAATATATTTCCTTTCGCGGCAAACCCCTGCAAAGCTACCCTTTGGACATTGCCGACATCGAAACCGCCATCAACCTACTTGAACAACACAAAATAGACTACGCATTCGTCAACAACCAAGAAATTGCCGTTTCCTCCCATTCGCCGCGCGTTGTCGAAGGCTTATCGCATATCCTGCCCAACTTCCTGACGGACAAAGAATATTTCCGCAAACAGCCTGTTTATCAAATGTTGGTCTTTGTGGATAAGGAAGAAGAAAAAATCCTGCACCCACTAACCCAGCAACACGGCTTCAAATCCGTCCGCTGGCATGAATATGCCGTGGACCTGCTGCGCAAAGAAGGTTCAAAAGCACGCGGCATCGCCCACGCAGTGGAAAAACTGGGGATTGATATGAGCAAAATAATGGCATTCGGCGACAGCTTCAACGACTTGGAAATGCTGTCAACCGTCGGATTTGGCGTTGCCATGGGCAATGGCGAAGAAGCAGCCAAAGCTGCCGCACAATTCGTCTGCCCAAGTGTTGATGAAGACGGCGTATTGCGCGGCTTACAAGAATTGGGCGTAATTTAAATTTCAAATCAAAAGGCCGTCTGAACATTTTTTCAGACGGCCTTGTTCTATCTATAAACTTTCTGCTTACTTTGGCAATACCAAAAAGCTAATCAGCAACTCTTTAAATACGAATCCAAACACACCCAAGCCCAAAACCAAGAAGAGCATGGCGATGCCGAATTTGCCGGCTTTGGATTCTTTACCCAAGTTCCAAACGATAAAGCCCAAAAAGATAATCAGGCCGGTGAGGAGGATTTTCATTGCCCACGAGGCGAATTCTGCTTCAGTCATTATTTTTTTCCTTTTATTCTTAAGATGTGTGTTTAATTGCTTTCAGACGGCCTATTAAAATTTAAGGCCGTCTGAAATTTGTTTTTAGATTATTTGTTCAATGCTTGTTTCAAATCTTCAATCAAATCGTCAACGTATTCCAAACCGACAGAGAGACGGATCAAGCCCGGGCGGATATTGGCGGCGAGTTTTTCTTCAGGCTGCATACGGCCGTGCGTGGTTGTCCACGGATGGGTGATGGTCGAGCGCACATCGCCGAGGTTGGCAGTACGGGAGAAAAGCTCCACGCCGTCCACGACTTTCCATGCGGCTTCTTGGTCGGCGACTTCAAAGCCGATGACGATGCCGCCACCGTTTTGTTGCTTGCGGATAAGCTCTGCCTGCGGATGGTCGGGCAAACCGGTGTAGTACACGGCTTGGACTTGCGGTTGCTCTTTCAACCATTGCGCGATTTTCAGCGCATTGTCGTATTGTTTTTCCATACGCAGCGACAGAGTTTCCACGCCGCTTAACAGCTGCCATGCGTTAAACGGAGACATCGCCAAACCGCAAGAGTTGCAATATATGGCAACTTGCGTCATCAGCTCTTCCGAACCGGCCAACACGCCACCCATCACGCGGCCGTGGCCGTCAATCGCTTTAGTGGCAGAAGACACGGAAATATCCGCACCGTGTTTCAAAGGCTGCGAACCTGCTGGCGATAAGAGGCTATTGTCCACCACCAAAAGCGCGCCAATGCTGTGTGCCAGTTCAGCCAGCACTTCCAAATCGGCAACTTCGCCCAATGGATTGGACGGAGTTTCCAAGAAAAACAGTTTGGTATTGGGCTTGATGGCAGCTTTCCATTCATCTACATCAACCGGCGATACATGGCTGACTTCGATGCCGAACTTGGTAACGATGTTATTGATGAAACCGACAGTTGTACCAAACAGGCTGCGGCTGGAAACAACGTGGTCACCGGCTTGCAAGAAGGTAAAAAACGCTGCCTGAATCGCGGACATACCGGTCGAAGTGGCTACCGCACGCTCTGCGCCTTCCAATGCGGCAATGCGTTTTTCAAAAGCGGCAGTAGTCGGATTGGCTGTACGGGTATAGGTAAAACCTTTAATTTTTTTGGAAAACAAATCTGCCGCATGTTGCGCGCTTTCCCACATGAAGCTGCTGGTCAAAAACAGCGCCTGATTGTGTTCGCGATATTCGGTCTGCTCTTTGCCGCCCCGGATGGCCAGCGTTTGCGGATGAAGTTTTTTGTTCATTTATTCTCCAATCTACTGTGTATTCCAATGGACGGAACAATTTTTTCCGTCTGTTTAACTTATTAACATTTTGCGCCGATTTCTACCATCTTTCAAGCCGAAGGCCGTGTTTCGGGCCGTCTGAAAAAACAGGAAAACCGTTTTTACTGATAAAGGCGGCCATCGTGTTTCAACCAGCCGTCAGTATGCCGACCTGACGGGTCATGGTGCGTCCAATGGATAACGCCGCCCTGCTCAGACCATTCGTATTCGCCGTAAAACGCTACTTTATCGCCTTTTTTCAAACCCTTAATCTTATCGGCAAGGTCGATATTGTGTGCCACCAAAAGCGTCTGACCGCTGGAGAGCTTCAAGATAAAGCGTTGATGGCGCGTGCCTTTGTTGTCATCCGGGAGTGTTTTCCATACCGTGCCCTCGCCCTCAACCTGAATATCGCTTTGTTCGTTTTCAAACGCCTGTTTCAAAACCGCTTCTGCCGATTGTTTGCCCAAACCGGTTTGCTGTTGAGCCGTATCGGCGTTTTCTCCGCCCGCATTATTTTGTTTTTGAACGGTTTCTATTTTCTGCTGATTCTGCGATTGTAGTGGCTGCTTGTTTTGCATTTTGTTATAGGCAAATACGGCAACCAAAGCAATCAGCAATACAATGATTTTATTTTTATTCATAACAATCTCAAAAAAAATGCCCGATTCTGCATCGGGCATATCAACTATTTAGAAAGGATATTTATCACGAAAACGTGAGCTGCTATTATACACGCTTCGTAAAATTTTAAGGGAATTTTACGCCGAAGGCCGTCTGAAACTTTTCAGACGGCCTGGATACTCAACGGCGGTATTTCATTTCAGTTTTCATATCGTCCAAAATACGTTTGACGTTGTGTTCCAATACATCTTCCACCAAGCCCGGCGCCTGCTCGTTCAGCATTTGCTGCAACTGGTAAGTGAACAAGGCCATTTGTTTTTGCACGGCAATCCGAATCATGCCGTTGACCGCATCAGCCACATGGGGACGCAAACGCTTAATCAGACGCTCGGTCAAATCTTTTTCAGAAACGCAGAATACTTGCCGACGGCCAATTGCTTGAGGGTTCAATACATTGATATGGACATTGATGGCCGGTTCTTGTTCAAGGCCGTCTGAAACCGCCTCTTCAGCCGCTTCCGCATCATCATTTTCCGGTTTTTCAGTTTCTTCCACTTCAGGCGCATCAAAATCTACGGCACCCGATTTCGGATTTAGTCTGACGGTTCGCGTTGATTCGATATGACGCTCTGAAGCCGCGGCCTGCAATGCCGATTGCGCGCTCATCCAGTTGTCCTGCAAAACCACCATCGCATCGGTTTCCACTGCTTCGCCATCGTCGGCCAAAGCAGTATTGTGTTCAAGCTGCCAACGGTACAAATATTCTTCCAATACTTTTTCACGATTGCCTGCATCCAATTTATATTCTTTTTTAGACGCGGTTTTGGGCGCAGTATCGACAGCGTCGTCCGATTTTTTGACCAATGGCGCATGAGTCGGTGCAGTATTGAATTGTCGTGCCTGACGCAATCTTTCCAGGCGTTTTTCCCAATTCAGGTCTTCTTCCTCGAAGGCTGCGGGGTCAAGACGGTTGTTTTCCATAATAATCTCGTTTTTTCATTTTTATTGTGAACCGCATTCAAACCTAAAATCACTTGAAATACGGCCGATGGTTGGACATATCCGGCAAGCCGGCGCAAGCGTCACATTTTAATATTAATTCGCTATATAATCACTATTTTATTTAATACTCAAGGATACATCATGAGCAGCATCGAACAACGCCTCGAATATCTGGAAGAGGCCAACGACGCTTTGCGTATGCAAAACCACGTCCTCGCCACCGCACTCAAAGGCCTCATCCGCTCCCTGCCCTCCGACATGGCCAACGATGCCGTAGAATCCATCCAGCTTGCCTTTGAAGACGCGTTGGCGGAATTGAGCTACGAAGACAGCCCGCACACCGACCTCTTCCATGACGTAACCTACGCATTTTTCCGAGAAAAAGACCACTAATTTCAGCTAGTTTGTTCACAAAATTATGCTAAACTAAGATTTTATCCGTTAACATTTTATTAAGAAAGCACATATCATGAACATGAAAAAATGGCTGGCCACTGCCCTCGCTTGTTCCGCTCTTGCCCTGACTGCCTGCGGCGGTCAAAGCAACAATGCCTCTGCTCCTGCCGATAAAGTGTACCGTGTCGGCTCTAACGCCGAGTTTGCCCCATTTGAATCTTTGGATTCTGCCGGCAAAGTAGAAGGTTTTGACGTAGATTTGATGAATGCTATGGCCAAAGCCGGCAACTTCAAAGTCGAATTCAAACACCAGCCATGGGAAAGCCTCTTCCCTTCTCTGAACAACGGCGACGTGGACATCGTAATGTCCGGCGTAACCATCACTGACGACCGCAAACAAAGCATGCTCTTCAGCGATCCATACTTTGAAATCACTCAAGTTATCCTCGTTCCAAAAGGCAAAAAAGTGGCTTCTTCCGAAGACCTGAAAAACATGGCCAAAGTCGGCGTGGTAACCGGATACACCGGCGACTTCTCCGTTTCCAAACTCTTGGGCAACGACAATCCGAAAATTGCCCGCTTTGAAAGCGTTCCCCTGATTATCAAAGAATTGGAAAACGGCGGTTTGGATTCCGTCGTCAGCGACAGCGCGGTTATTGCCAACTATGTGAAAAACAACCCGACTAAAGGCTTGGATTTCATCTCCCTGCCTGACTTCACCATCGAAAACTACGGTATCGCTGCACGCAAAGGCGACGAAGCAACCATCAAAATGTTGAACGATGCGCTGAAAAAAGTACGCGAAAGTGGCGAATACGATAAAATTTACGCCAAATACTTTGCTA
Source organism: uncultured Neisseria sp. (assembly GCF_951230505.1). NCBI lineage: Bacteria > Pseudomonadati > Pseudomonadota > Betaproteobacteria > Neisseriales > Neisseriaceae > Neisseria > uncultured Neisseria sp. Next base: position 9,709 of record NZ_CATNVN010000028.1, on the reverse strand, counting down.
AAGAAGGCGAAAAAACCGAAGCAGCCAAATAATCCGGTTTGACTTCCTAAACTTAAGGCCGTCTGAAAAGTTTTCAGACGGCCTTTAATCTGGTTAACGCCATTAAACGCAAGCTCCCCCTATAATCCGCTTGTTTTTATCCTTCAAATGAAAGACGCGCCATGATCAAACCCGTTATCCTCAGTCTGGCTGCCGCAACTGCTTTGGCCGCCTGCTCCGCTTCTGAAAAACAAGAATCTCCTAACCTCGGCGCAGCCAATTCGGCTTCCGAATTCTGCGTCAAACAAGGAGGCAAATCCGAAATCAAAAAAGACAAAGACGGTGGCGAATACGGCGTGTGCCACTTGCCTGACGGTAAAGTCGTTGAAGAATGGGAATATTTCCGTCAGCACAACAAATAATTGCTCAATCATAGAAAAGGCCGTCTGAACCCAAGTTTCAGACGGCCTTTTTATTTAAACAACGATTATTTTACTTCCAATTTGGTCACGCCGCCCATATACGGTTGCAACGCGGCAGGAACATTAATGCTGCCGTCAGCATTTTGATGGTTTTCCAATACCGCCACCAAAGTACGGCCGACTGCCAAGCCTGAGCCGTTCAAAGTATGTACCAAACGGTTTTTACCGTTTTCATCTTTGAAACGCGCTTTCATGCGGCGAGCTTGAAAATCTTCGCAGTTGGAGCAGCTGGAAATCTCACGATAAGTATTTTGCGCAGGAACCCAAACTTCCAAGTCGTAGGTTTTGGTTGCACCGAAACCCATGTCGCCGGTACACAAAGTGATCACGCGGTATGGCAGTTCCAACGCTTTCAAGATATTTTCAGCATGACCGACCATTTCTTCCAGCGCTTCGTATGATTTTTCCGGATGAACGATTTGCACCATTTCCACTTTGTCGAATTGGTGTTGGCGAATCAAACCGCGCACGTCTTTACCGTATGCGCCCGCTTCGGAGCGGAAACATGGTGAATGCGCAGTCAATTTCAACGGCAAATCGCTGCCGGCCACGATGCTGTCGGCAACAGTATTGGTCAGCGTTACTTCGGCGGTCGGAATCAGATATTGCGTTTTCTTGCTCTCGTCACCGCCGCGGGTAACATGGAACAAATCTTCTGCAAATTTAGGCAGCTGGCCCGTACCTTGCAGGGTCAAATCGTCCACAATGTAAGGCGTGTAATGTTCGGTATAGCCGTGTTTCAGCGTGTGCGTGTCCAGCATGAACTGAGCCAAAGCGCGATGCAGACGGGCGATTTGGCCTTTCATCACAGTAAAGCGCGCGCCGGAAAGTTTCGCACCGCCTTCGAAATCCAAGCCCAAAGGCTCGCCCAAATCAACATGGTCTTTGATTTTAAAGTCAAATTCTCGCGGCGTACCGACTTTGCGGACCTCAACGTTTTCAGTTTCGTCTTTACCGACAGGCACACTTTCGTGCGGCAGGTTCGGGATACTTAGCAACCAAGCATCCAATTCTTTCTGAACGGCATCCAAATCAGCGGCAGCCTGCTCCAAATCCGCTTTGATTTGGGCAACCTGATCCATTGCAGCTTGAGCCTCTTCGTGTTTACCTTGGCCTTTCAACACGCCGATTTGTTTGGAAATACTGTTGCGCGAAGCCTGCAACTCTTCTGTTTTCACTTGAACGGCTTTGCGTTGCTCTTCCAAAGCGTTGAAACGCGCAGTATCAAACTCATAACCGCGTGTGGCCAAACGTTCGGCAACTGCGGCGGTATTGCTGCGGAGCAATTGGATGTCTAACATTGTTTTCTCTCGTTAAGATTCAGAATGGCATTATTGTAAACCAATTTAAAGATATTTTCACAGCGACAGGCCGTCTGAAAACAAAAAACGCCCCTGCAAAAAGCAGGAGCGTTTTTTAAGAATTTTGGCACGCCCACGGGGATTCGAACCCCGGTTGCCGCCGTGAAAGGGCAGTGTCCTAGGCCTCTAGACGATGGGCGCGTAACCGAAGCGCGAACTATACAGAAAGCCTTTTCTTCTGTCAACGCCTTTACTGCATTTTTAAAGATGCTGCCGATTTCCGTATGTTATTTTCCCTGTATAATGCCGGTTTTAATAAAAAGGAAAACTCGCCATGTGGTTTAAGCAAATCAGTTTTTATCCGCTCAACAAAGACAAGTTGCCCGAATTGGAAGTCCTTGCCGACAAATTGGCGCAATCCGAATTTGCCCATTGTCAGGGTTTGGACTGGTTTAGCGAAGGCTTTGCCACGCCGGTTTCCTTTTCGCCCGAGCTAGTTTTCCCTGCCGATTACACTTGGCGCGTGGCCCTGAAAAAAGAAGAAAAAGTCCTGCCTGCCGGCGTGATCCGCGATATTTTGGATGAAAAAGTTTTGGAAATCCAAAACAACGAAGCGCGCAATGTCGGCCGCAAGGAAAAACAAGAACTGAAAGAACAGATTACTGACGACCTGCTGCCCCGTGCCTTTACGCGCAGCAGCCGCACACAGGCGATTTTCGACACGCGCCACGGGTATCTTTTGGTCAACAATGCCGCATCTGCCAAAGCGGAAAATATCCTGACCAAACTGCGCGAAGCGTTGGGTGGTTTGGAAGCCGCTCTGCCCAACACCAAACAATCGCCCTCCTCCCTGATGACCAGCTGGCTGCTGCAAGGCCACTGTGAAGGCGGTTTTGAATTGGACAGCGATTGCGAGCTCAAAGGCGTAGGCGATGTTGTCCCGGTCGTCAAAGTTTCCAAACAAGACCTGACCGCCGATGAAGTGGTACAACACGTCAAAAACGGCAAAACCGTTACCCAACTCGGCTTGGTATGGCGCGAACAAATCGCGTTTATCCTCACTCAAGACTTTACACTCAAACGCATCCAGTATCTGGACGTTTTGCAAGAAGAAGCGGAAAGCAACGGCGACGATGCCGCCAGCCTCGCCTTTGCCTCACAAATCCTGATGACCGAAGCCATCAGCACCATGTTGGAAGAACTGGTTTCTTATTTAGGCGACTGGCAAGAGTAATTTTTCAGACGGCCTTTCGATTGGGAATATCAAAGGCCGTCTGAAATATAAATAGAAGTATCAGAAAGGATGTCATGATGTTGGGCGCAGTCATTGGCGATATTGCCGGATCACGATTTGAGTTTGACAACTACCGTCATACCGATTTCGATATTTTCAGCCCCGACAGCGACTTTACCGATGACACGATTTGCACTGTTGCCATTGCCGACTGGGTTTTACAAGGCTGTAACGATAATTTAGCCTCTATTTTACAAGGCTGGTGTAGGGCATATCCCTGCCCTAAAGGCGCATATGGCGGCCGCTTCTCACAATGGATAGAATGGGAAGATCCAGAACCTTATAATAGCTGGGGCAACGGCTCGGCCATGCGTGTTTCGGCCGTTGGTTGGGCATTTGCCACATTGGAAGAAACCCTGCATTTTTCCGAACAATCCGCCGCCGTAACGCACAACCACCCGGAAGGCATTAAAGGTGCACAAGCCGTAGCCGCCGCCATCTTTTGGGCGCGTACCGGCATCGGCAAAGCGCAAATCAAAGAAAACATTACACGGCAATTCGGCTACGACTTGAGCCAAAGTTGCGACCAAATCCGCCCGCATTATCATTTCAACGAAAGCTGCCAGGAAACCGTGCCTCAAGCGATTACCGCCTTTCTTGAAAGCGATGATTTTGAACACGCCATCCGACTGGCAGTTTCCCTGGGCGGAGACAGCGATACCTTGGCAGCCATTACCGGCAGTATTGCCGAAGCCTACCATAGTATCCCTGCATCCATGCGCGAACACGCTTTAGCCATATTGCCACGCCGTATTGCTGAAACCCTGCTGACTTTTGAATCCCAATATCAGGCCGTCTGAAACTGCCTGCAAAAAGGAATGAATGATGAAATACCTCGCCCTACTCCCTATCGCCTTCATGCTGGGTACGCCTGCCATTGCCGAAACCATCAATCCTTATCAGGAAAAAGGTTGCGTTTACGATGGCGATGTCGGCAAAGACGGCAAACCATCCGGCAAAGGCACATGGAAATGCCAAGACGGCCGCAGCTATGTCGGAGCCTTTAAAAACGGCAAATTTGACGGCAAAGGCGTATATACCGTTTCCGGCAACAGCGAAACCTTCATCGAACCTTTCTCCTCCAACAGCGCCAAATTACGCAATATGACGCTGGAGGGCGTGTTCAAAAAAGGCAAAGCACACGGAAACTTTACCGCTTCTCAAAACGGCACACCCGTCTTCATCATGAAATGCGAAGACGGTATGATTAAAGAAGTCAAACTGGCTAAGAAATCTGCGTCCAAAACCAAATAAACAGCCTTTCAGACGACCTTATCCGGCTTTTAGGCCGTCTGAAACATCAATTGACAAGCCTGTCTAAAGGCTGTTGTGTTGATTTCAAAAAATTTCCAAACAACCCTTACCCCAGGACAACCACCATGAGCATTAAATCCGACAAATGGATACGCCGCATGGCCGAAGAACACGGCATGATTGAACCGTTCGAGCCCAACCAAATCAAAGAGGCCAACGGCCAACGCATCATCTCCTACGGCACATCCAGCTACGGCTACGACATCCGTTGTGCCAATGAATTTAAAATCTTCACCAATATCAACAGCACCATCGTCGACCCGAAAAATTTCGACCCGAAAAACTTCGTTACAGTCGAAGACGACTGCTGCATCATTCCGCCCAACTCCTTTGCTTTGGCGCGCACAGTCGAATATTTCCGCATCCCGCGCAACGTCCTGACCGTCTGCCTGGGCAAATCCACCTACGCACGCTGCGGCATTATCGTCAACGTTACCCCATTCGAACCTGAGTGGGAAGGCTACGTTACGCTTGAGTTTTCCAACACCACCCCCCTGCCTGCCAAAATCTATGCAGGCGAAGGCGTGGCCCAAGTCTTGTTCTTTGAAAGCGATGAAGTCTGCGAAACTTCATACAAAGACCGCAACGGCAAATACATGGGACAAACCGGTGTTACCCTGCCTAAGACTTAAATATACAAAATAACAAAATAAAAAAAGGCCGTCTGAAATTTCAGACGGCCTTTTATCATTTCATTTAGAAACGACGTTTCAACTTACAAGCCTGCAAGATATGAACGGCGAGTTCTTCCACAGATTTATCCGTTGTATTGGTAAACGGCACTCCGTGGCGTTTGAACATATTTTGCGCATCGGCAATCTCGCTGCGGCAAGTATCGATTTTGGCATAGGTCGAATTAGGACGGCGCTCATGACGGATAGCCTGCAGACGCTCAGGTTGAATGGTCAAGCCGAACAGCTTGTCTTTATAAGGTTTGACCATACGCGGCAAATCGGTCGATTCCAAATCATCGGGAATCAATGGATAGTTTGCGGCGCGGATACCGTATTGCAGGGCCAGATAGAGACAGGTCGGCGTTTTGCCCGAACGAGACACGCCCATCAAAATCACATCCGCTTCCTGCAGGTTTTTATCGCTGACGCCGTCATCATGATTCAGTGAAAAATTGACCGCCTCCATACGCGCATCATAGCGTTGGGTATTGCCGATACTGTGGTGCCCCTGCTGGGCGGCAACCGCCTCCGTATTGAGTTCCTTTTCCAAAAGACCGAGAAAGGTTTCAAAGAAATTAATATGGAACGCATTGGCTTTCTTGATGATTTCACGGATTTCGTCATTGACCACACTGACAAAAGCAATCGGGCGCACACCGAATTTTTCAGCTGACTGGCTGACTTTGTCTACAACAGCACGCGCTTTTTCAGGCGTATCGATAAACGGATAGGTATGGCGTTTGAACTCAACATTGCCAAATTGGTTCAGCAAGGCTTCACCGATATTTTCAGCGGTCAGGCCGGTTCGGTCGGAAATATAGAAGACTTGGCGTGGATCAGTCATAATGAATCCTCTTGAGGGTAACGTTTCAGACGGCAATCATAGCAGTTACAGCCTTTGCAATAAAGCGATTCCCGATAGATTACACAGGATTACAACAAATTTGAACAATTTTTAAATTGGCATAAAATTTTATTTTTTGCTATTTTATAGAATTTTATTCTAAAATTGTAAAATAAATCTTGTTTATCAAATTTATTAACTTATTTTGTTTTCCATATTTAACAAGAAGATAACACGTAAAAACATGAATTTGATATTCACATTTCAGAAGGCTACACGCCTGAAAAGCACAATATCACAGACGAATTTGTGATTTTTAAAAAGATAAAACACATGACAGCCATCAAACGAATGGCTACAATAAGCAGGCGGATTTGTTTCTTTTTTAACATTTTTTGGATTGGATTGGACACACAAATGGCCGAAAACTACGTTATTTGGTTTGAAAACCTGCGTATGACTGACGTTGAGCGAGTGGGCGGTAAAAATGCCTCTTTGGGCGAAATGATCAGCCAACTGACTGAAAAAGGCGTGCGCGTTCCCGGCGGTTTTGCAACCACAGCCGAAGCTTATCGTGCTTTCCTAGCTCACAATGGTCTGAGCGAGCGTATTTCCGAAGCCCTGAAACACCTGGATGTTGAAGACGTTGCCGAGTTGGCGCGCGTGGGTAAAGAAATCCGTCAATGGATTTTGGATACTCCGTTCCCTGAGCAGCTGGATGCTGAAATCGAAACAGCTTGGAACAAAATGGTTGCAGATGCCGGCGGTGCGGACATCTCCGTTGCCGTACGTTCTTCCGCAACAGCAGAAGACTTGCCGGATGCTTCTTTTGCCGGCCAACAAGAAACCTTCTTGAACATCAACGGATTGGAAAACGTTAAAGAAGCCATGCACCATGTATTCGCTTCCCTGTACAACGACCGTGCCATTTCTTACCGTGTCCACAAAGGCTTCGAACACGACATCGTTGCCCTTTCTGCAGGCGTACAACGCATGGTGCGCTCCGACAGCGGCGCGTCCGGTGTGATGTTCACCATCGATACCGAGTCCGGTTACGACCAAGTCGTTTTCGTTACCTCTTCTTACGGCCTGGGCGAAAACGTCGTACAAGGCGCGGTAAACCCTGACGAATTCTATGTATTCAAACCTACTTTGAAAGCAGGCAAACCGGCTATCCTACGCAAAACCATGGGTTCGAAACAAATCAAAATGATCTTTACCGACAAAGCCGAAGCCGGTAAATCTGTGACCAACGTTGATGTACCTGCAGAAGACCGTCAACGCTTCTCCATTACCGACGCCGAAGTAACCGAGTTGGCTCATTACGCGCTGACCATCGAAAAACACTACGGCCGCCCAATGGACATCGAATGGGGCCGCGACGGTTTAGACGGCAAACTCTACATCCTGCAAGCCCGTCCTGAGACCGTGAAATCCCAAGAAGACAGCAGCCGCAATCTGCGCCGCTTCTCCATCACCGGCGAAAAAGTTGTCTTGTGCGAAGGCCGTGCCATCGGTCAAAAAGTTGGCCAAGGTAAAGTTCGCTTGGTGAAAGATGCTTCCGAGATGGATTCCGTTGAAGCAGGCGACGTACTCGTTACCGACATGACCGACCCGGATTGGGAACCGGTAATGAAACGTGCTTCTGCCATCGTGACCAACCGTGGCGGCCGTACCTGCCACGCAGCGATTATCGCGCGTGAATTGGGTATTCCGGCTGTTGTAGGTTGTGGCGACGCTACCGATCTGCTGTCTGAAGGCCAAGAAGTTACCGTATCTTGTGCCGAAGGTGATACCGGCTTCATCTACTCCGGCCTGCTGGACGTACAAATTACCGATGTTGCTTTGGACAACATGCCTAAAGCGCCTGTAAAAGTAATGATGAACGTTGGTAACCCTGAATTGGCATTCAGCTTCGCCAACCTGCCTAGCGAAGGCATCGGCTTGGCACGTATGGAATTCATCATCAACCGTCAAATCGGTATCCACCCTAAAGCTTTGTTGGAATTTGACAAACAAGACGACGAATTGAAAGCGGAAATTACCCGCCGCATCGCCGGCTACGCTTCTCCTGTCGACTTCTATGTCGATAAAATCGCAGAAGGCGTGGCAACTTTGGCTGCTTCGGTTTATCCACGCAAAACCATCGTCCGTATGTCTGACTTCAAATCCAACGAGTACGCTAACTTGGTGGGTGGCAGCATCTATGAACCGCACGAAGAAAACCCAATGTTGGGCTTCCGTGGTGCAGCGCGTTATGTAGCCGATAACTTCAAAGACTGCTTCGCACTCGAGTGCAAAGCCTTGAAACGCGTTCGCGATGAAATGGGTTTGACCAACGTCGAAATCATGATTCCATTCGTCCGCACTTTGGGTGAAGCCGAAGCTGTTGTCAAAGCCCTGAAAGAAAATGGTTTGGAACGCGGCAAAAACGGTCTGCGCCTGATCATGATGTGCGAATTGCCAAGCAACGCGGTATTGGCAGAACAATTCCTGCAATACTTCGACGGCTTCTCCATCGGCTCTAACGACATGACCCAGCTGACACTCGGCCTCGACCGTGACAGCGGTTTGGTATCTGATTCCTTCGACGAGCGCAACCCTGCCGTTAAAGTGATGTTGCACTTGGCAATCTCTGCTTGCCGCAAACAAAACAAATACGTCGGCATTTGCGGTCAAGGCCCGTCAGACCATCCGGACTTTGCCAAATGGCTGGTTGAAGAAGGTATCGAAAGCGTATCGCTCAACCCTGATACCGTCATTGAAACCTGGCTGTATCTGGCTAACGAATTGAACAAATAAGTTCGATGAGACAAAAATCCCCTGCCCGTCTATCTCGGCAGGGGATTTTTATTGCCTTATTCAATGCCGTCTGAAAGAACTTTCACGTTCTTTTACCTTTTCAAAAAAGTCATTTTACATCAAAAAGATATAAAAAGATTCTGCCATACCCACAAATTCTCAATGGTACTATATTGCCTTTCCGCATTTTATCCCATGCCTTTTGAGTGAACCTTTTTTCACTCTTCCTATCTATCATACACAGCATAACGATACATTTAGAAACAACCCATGAATACAAATTTTATTTCCACCTTTCAGACGGCCTTAAAACGTCTGGCCCTCATCAGCACCATTGCCGTCTTAGCAGCCTGCGCCGGCAACAACACTTTTTCCAACCGCTCCGTACCCGACGGCTACTACAAAGTCCGCCCCGGCGATACCCTGACCCAAATTGCCAAACGCTACGGACAAAACGTCAATACACTGGTTGCATGGAATAACCTTCCCAACGCCTCACAAATCGAAGTCGGCCAAGTATTGCGCGTCCGCCGCCATGTTGCCTCCCGCAATACTGCTACGCAGCAACGCCAAGCAACCGCCGTTACCCCAATCAACCGGTTAAGCTTGCAATGGCCGACCGATAACGCCTCATCCTCCATTATCCAACGCTACAACGGCACAAGCAGCAAAGGCATAGATATTGCAGGCACGCAAGGCCAACAAATCCGCTCCGCCGCAGCCGGTACCGTCATCTATGTTGGCGAAGAAGTCCGCGGTTACGGCAAACTGATTTTGATCAGCCACAATGAATACACCATTACCGCCTATGCCCACAACGACACGCTTTTGGTACAAAAAGATCAAAAAGTCCAAGCAGGTCAAGTTATCGCCACCATGGGCAGCAGCGATTCAGACAGCGTCAAGCTGCATTTTGAAGTTCGTCTAAACGGCAAAGCAGTCGATCCCCTGCCTTATTTGACCAGAACAAATTAATACCTCAATCAAAAGGCCGTCTGAAACAAAATTATTTCAGACGG
>NZ_CATNVN010000027.1:0-16784 GCF_951230505.1 uncultured Neisseria sp. | reverse complement strand
TTCACGACAATCAGATGTTGCGGCAGTTTCAGCGTATTGGCCGCTTCGGCAAGGCGCGTTGTACCGCTTTCATGTTGATTGGAAGTCATGACCACTTCGACGCCATGCGCCTGACAGGCCGTCTGAATATCGGGATGATCGGTGGCAACGACAACACGCGCTGCCTTACTTTTTGCCGCCTGTTCGGCAACACGTACAACCATCGGTTTACCGTGAATATCGGCCAAAGCCTTGCCCGGCAGACGTGAAGAATCCAACCGCGCCGGAATCAATACGACAAATTCGGTCATGCTTTCAGTTCCTCTTCGCTTAACGGGCGCGCTTCGTTTTCCAACATATAAGGGATGCCGTCACGAATCGGATAAGCCAGCTTCGCCTGACGGCTCCACAATTCCTGTTTGTCTTGATGGTATTCGAGTTTGCCTTTGGTCACAGGACAAACGAGGATGTCTAAGAATTTTTTTTCCATGGGGTTTCTTTCGGGTTTGATGGTTTTAGCGAAACTCGCTTCACTCGTTTTAGCGAAGCTCGCTTTGCTCGTTTTCAGACGGCCTCAAGCGGCATCATTTTCTCCGTGCCGTTTTCTTTGCTTGCCGCGTACAGACTTGGTCAGGGTTTTTGCCGCCACACATAATCCGCTGAATTTCTTGAGTTAAGTCTTTGTTATAACCTGATTTTTCATATTTTTCATTAATGATGTTTATCATTGGGCCCATCGTTGCCTCAAGATAGCGCGGCATTTTATCGAGTATCGATTGCCCTACTGTCGTACCATAAAAGTCAATCAATGCATTGACTTCTTCCTGAGTATAAACCGTCTTTATGCCGTCCAAAGTCGCTTTATGTAATTGGGCACGCACTTGCGGTGTATTAATTGCAGCAATCAATTGAGTTGTATATTTCTTTAAGACTGCTTCCAGCTGCGGACGTTTGTCTTCCGGCGCATTTTTCAAAAAATTCTGTATCTTCGGATCAGAGAGCACAATACCCTCGACACTTTGGAAGGTCTGATCCAACAGAGTATCCATCTTCTGTACTTGATATAAACGCTCCAGCGACTCATCGCTAGGTGTAGCGGCAAACGCATTGGCACATAATACCAGTGCAGCGAAGGACAATAATAAAGTTTTCAGTTTCATATCAACTCCTTTTCAAAGACAAAAATAGAGGCTACATAACTTTAAAACGCTCTATAATTATGACATAATCACACATATTAATGATTTAAAATCTATTTAATATGCTATTTCCTTTTTATATATTATACAAGTTTCCATATTATTTTTATCATCACAAATAATATCAAGTACATCTCTTCCTAATTCAGATTTGTACGGATTGTAAAAATATTTAATATCTCGATGTATATTAGATGCTATTTTGGCATCTATTATATCTATAAATTCAGGAAATTTGTTCATAACAGATTTGCCAGCAGGAGTATCATAAAATTTTATCAAAACATCCATTTCTTCTTGAGTAAAATAATTTTTAGCATAATCTTTTACATACTCTTTCCATTGATTTACTAAATTATCAGTCATAAACTCCTTTTGTACTTGAGAAATACTAACTTTACGTAGATACTCCTTGTGGATAGACTCTATTTTTGATCGTTTTTCTGGAGGAATAGTATTATAATCTATTAATGTTTGTATAACATTATGAGAGCCATCAGTAAATAGTCTCTTGAATTTTTGATCAAAACTCTGTAGCTCCATCCACTTTTCTAGCGATTCATCACTAGGATGTTCAGCAAATGCATTAGCACACAATACCAAAGTAGTAAAAGATAATAAAAATTTCAAAATCATAATTTATTCCCTTAAAAATGCTTCAGCAAATCTCCATGTACTTTAAGCAAAACTTTCTGCATTTACGTTTTTAAATCTTTCAATCGCTTCAACACGAACACCGCCAAGTCCGGCTCAATTATCGCATAAACAGGCAAGACCCACACATGATTCAGGCCGTGGCCGTCTGAAAATTTGACCGCATCCTTTTCCGTGATAATCACCACATCTGCATTCGGCAAATCCGCTACCGTAATATCTGCATGATCAGGCAAGGCAATGGTTTGTTTTAAAGCAACATTCATGCTTTGCAACGTATTGAAAAAACGCTCCGGCTTGGCAATACCGGCGATGGCGGAGACGGTTTGATTTCCCAAGCCTTCCAAATCCAATTTTTCAGACGGCCTGTTCAAACGGTAAATCTGCCCTGTTTCAATATGGCTGGCAAACATATTTTCAGACGACCTGAATGCCGCATCTGCTTTTCCGCCGCTGACGACAACCGCATCAACGGAAGCCAACCGAGACAAAGGTTCGCGCAAGCTGCCGTTGGGCAGTAAATCCAAATTGGTGCGTCCTGTATCTGCCGCCGGGAATACGGCAATTTCCATATCGCGTTGCAAGGCATAATGTTGCAAGCCGTCGTCAGCCACAATCAATTCAAGCTCCGGATGCGCCGCAAGCAATGCCCTGCCTGCTTCTGCACGGCTGCTGCCTACCGCCGTCGGCGCACCGGTTTTACGGAACAGCAGCAAAGGCTCGTCGCCTGCATCTGCCGCACTGCTGGCAGTATTCAATACATGAACCGCCTTGCTCTTGCGCCCGTAACCTCGGCTGATGATGCCGACCTTAACGCCCTTTGCCTGCAAATCCGACACCAACGCGGCAACTATCGGCGTTTTCCCTGTTCCGCCTGCATGGATATTGCCGACCACCACCACAGGCACTGGCAATTTTTCGCTTTTCAGACGGCCTGAAACAAAATCATCGCGCCGTTTCGCCGCAATTCTGGCAAACAGCTTGGACAATGGTTTTAACAGCAAAGACAGAAACGGATTGGGGGATTGCCAATGGCGTTCGATAATTTGGTGGAGTTTGGGCATATGCACGGCTTTTGAAGCGAAAATCAAACGATAATATAACACAAGCCCGACCAGACAAGGCCGCCTGAACATTCGGCTTTGATAATATTAAAACAAAGGGCGCAAGTTTCATAAAAACGAATACAACGAATGGCTCTAAAACCCTTATAATTCAGCTTTCCCAAATTTTTCCTGTTTCGCAATGTCTGAACTTTTCGCGCCCTCCTCCATTTCCGTATCCGAACTCAACGCCATTGCCAAAGCCTTGCTGGAGGACCATCTCGCAGGTTTGTGGATTGCCGGCGAAGTATCCAACCTGACCTGTGCTGCCAGCGGACATTATTATTTCTCGCTCAAAGATAGCCGCGCGCAGGTACGTTGCGCCATGTTTAAGGGGGCAGCCATGCGTTTGGCTAAGCCTTTGAAAGAAGGCGACCATATCGAGGTATCAGGAAAAATCAGTATTTATGAAGCGCGGGGCGAATTTCAAATTACCGTGAATGAGGTGCGGCTCAAAGGTTTGGGGCAGCTTTACGAAGCCTATGAGCGATTGAAGGCGCAGTTGCAGGCGGAGGGCGCGTTTTCGGCGGAACGCAAAAAACCGTTGCCTGCCCGTCCGCAATGTATTGGCATCGTCACCAGTCTGGCGGCAGCGGCATTGCGCGATGTTGTAACCACCTTAAACCGCCGCGCGCCCGAAATCCCCGTTATCGTTTATCCAACGCCCGTTCAAGGCACAGGCAGCGAGTTGCAAATTGCCCAAGCGATTAAAACCGCTTCGCAACGCGCCGAGTGTGACGTGCTGATTGTCTGTCGCGGCGGCGGCAGCATTGAAGACTTGTGGGCGTTTAACGAAGAAACGGTCGTGCGCGCCATCGAAGCCTGCGCAATTCCCGTTGTCAGCGGCGTAGGACACGAAACCGATTTCACGCTTGCCGATTTCGTCGCCGATGTTCGCGCACCGACACCGACCGGCGCAGCAGAATTGGTCAGCCCCAACCGCCAAGAATCTCTACATCGTCTAGCCCAAGCGCAAGGCCGTCTGAAAACCGTTTTGGAACAACGCTATTTCGATGCCAGCCAAAAACTCGACTGGCTGGCGCGGCAAATCCGTCATCCACGCCAAAAACTTGACGAGCAGCGTGCCTCAATCAGTAAGCTGGCGCAAATGCTGTCTTACTCGATGACGCAAAACCTCCGCGCCCACACCGCCCGTTTCGAACGCCAAACCCAAACCCTGAAACATTGCCGTCCTGATGTTTCCGTTTACAAAAACAACATCACCCACTTTCAGACGGCCCTGTCGCATTCCTTCCGCCAGCTGCTTACCCACCGCCGTCAAAGTCTGACCGCCCAAGCTGCATTGCTCGAAGCTGTCTCGCCGCAACATATTCTGGAGCGCGGTTTCTCCGTCGTCAAAAACACTCGCGGACAAGTCATCCGCAATGCCGATACCTTGAAACAAGGTCAAAAACTGCACATCACTTTTGCCGACGGCGAAACCGACGTACGCGTAACCAAAGAGCAGGCGCAGGGCGAGTTGTTTGACTGACAAAATAAAGGCCGTCTGAAACTTTATGCGATTGAAGTGAAACTATGTTTGGCTTTTAAAAATCCTTACCCTGCCAATGCGGTATAATGCCTCATCTGCACACGCAGCATATACGGAAACATTATGGACAACTCACAAAATACAGAAAATCCGATTCCTCCACGCAACTCCATCCGCAAAAACAGCATTTACCTGCTGCCCAATTCCTTTACCATCGCCGCACTGTTTTGCGCCTTCTTCGCCATTACCCAGTCCATGCACGGACGTTATGAAACGGCGGCGATTGCAGTTTTTCTTTCCATGCTGCTCGACGGCATGGACGGACGCGTGGCACGGCTGACCAACAGCCAAAGCGCGTTCGGTGAACAGCTCGACAGCCTCGCCGATATGGTCAGCTTCGGCGTCGCGCCTGCCCTGATTGCCTACAAATGGCAACTTTGGCAGTTTGGCAAAATCGGCTATTCCGTCGCCTTTATCTACTGCGCCTGCGCCGCCCTGCGTTTGGCACTGTTCAACACACTTATCGGCAAAGTCGATAAACGTTGGTTTATCGGCGTTCCAAGCCCGACCGCCGCTGCGTTGATTGTCGGTCTGATTTGGGTCAACCACAGCGTCGAACGCTTCCCCAACGTGCATTGGTGGGCATTGGGTATCACCCTGTTTGCCGGTATTTCCATGATTGTGCAGATTCCGTTTTGGAGCTTCAAAGAAATCAACATCCGCCGCCAAGTACCGTTTATGGGCATGGTGTTGGCCGTATTGATTTTGCTTTTGATCAATTGGGAGCCTTCTCTCGTCCTCTTCCTATTTTTCCTCGGTTACAGCCTGTCTGGTTATGTGATGGCAGTCATCCGTTGGTTTAAAAAACGCCATAAAACACACAAACACGACAAGGCCGTCTGAAATGTGGTCTTGGGACATCATCCTTGCCCTGCTCGCCGTTGGCAGTGCAGCGGGCTTTATTGCCGGACTGTTCGGCGTAGGCGGCGGCACGTTGATTGTCCCCGTCGTTTTATGGGTATTGCAACTGCAAGGCATAGGCAGCCACCCCTATGCCCAGCATCTCGCCATCGGCACTTCCTTTGCCGTCATGGTGTTTACTACCTTCTCCAGTATGTACGCCCAACATAAAAAGCACGCCATTGATTGGGCGACCGTCCGCCGAATGACGCCGGGCATGATATTCGGCGTCCTCCTCGGCGCAGCAACCGCAAAATATATGCCGACGCTGGCTTTGCAGGTTTTCTTTATTGCATTTCTTGCCTTTATCGCACTCAAAACCCTACGCGATTCCAAACCCACACCTTCACGCACCCTGCCCGCCCTCCCCGGCCTGACAGCTGCGGGCACGCTTTTTGGTGCGGCTTCAAGCTGGGTCGGTATCGGCGGCGGTTCGCTATCCGTTCCATTTCTGCTGTATTGCAACTTTCCGGCGCACCGAGCCATCGGCACATCTTCAGGTTTAGCGTGGCCGATTGCGATTGCCGGCACCATCGGCTATTTTGCCAACGGTTTGCATATTGCCAACCTGCCTGAAGGCGCGGCAGGCTTTATCTATCTTCCGGCCGTGGCCATATTGAGCGTTGCCACCATCCTCTTTGCTCCACTTGGCGTAAAAACGGCGCACAAGCTGCCCGCCCGAAAACTCAAAATCGCCTTTGGCATTATGTTGCTGCTGATTGCCGCCAAGATGGCTTGGAATTTAATACATTAAATCTTTCTTGTGAAAAAGGCCGTCTGAAATTCTTTCAGACGGCCTTTTTAATTGCAAAACAACAAACTAAATAAAACCTTTTTACCTTACCCGATTTGCCCCATCGCAAATACAGCCAAGCGCCATATCGCCCATCCTGCCACCAACAGTCCGGCAAACAAACGAACCATGCGTTTTTGCAGAAAGGTTTTCAACTGCGCTGCAAATATGCCCATCGCAAGCAGGTTCGGCAAGGTCCCCAATGCAAACGCCAGCATATACAGCCCACCATGCAAAGCATTGCCGCTGCCCAAAGCATACAAAGACGCGCTGTACACCAAACCGCAAGGCAGCCAGCCCCAAAGCACGCCCACGCCGAAACAGGCAGGCACTGATTTAATCGGCAGCAATTTGTTCAGCAAAGGATTCAGGCGTTTCCAGATCGGTTTGCCGATGCCTTCGATTTTGGTTGCGGCAGTCGAAATGCCGGCAAGATACAGACCGAGCAAAAGCAGCAAGACATTGGCGGCAATATACAAACCGTTTTGAACCGCGCGCGTATCGTCCAAGGAAATGCCGACCTGCCCGACCAAACCGACCAACAGGCCAATGATGACATAGCTGCTGATGCGCCCCAAGTTCAACAATACAATCAGCCCGATTCGGTTTAAATGTGGCGGCAGCTGCAAAGCAAATGCGCTGCTTAATCCGCCGCACATGCCGACGCAATGCGTTCCGCCAAAAAAGCCGAGCAAAAAAAGCGTAAGAAATGTGATTTCTTGATTCATGGTTTTTAATGATTTAAACGAATGGATGAGGCCGTCTGAAACTTTTCAGACGGCCCTAAGAATGCAGGACAGGCTTTTCCGCCCACCCTCTTCATGCTTTAGAAAAGCAATTAACTGCGTGCGCGTACATCAAATGCCTGACGCAAACCTTCGCCGATCATGACCAGTAAAAGCAGCATCACCGTCAGCGTAGCAACGGCAGACAAGCCGATCCACCACGCGTCCAAGTTGTCTTTGCCTTGCGCCAGCAACTCACCCAAGCTCGCCTGTGAGGCAGGTACACCCAAGCCCAAGAAGTCCAAACTGGTCAGGGCGAGTACGGCACCGGAAATACGGAAAGGCAGGAAAGCCAATACCGGCGTCAAGCTGTTGGGCAGGATATGGCGCCACATGATTTCACGGTTGCTCACGCCCATCGCGCGCGCCGCCAAAACGTAATCGGTCTGACGGTTTTTCAAAAATTCGGCACGGACATAGTCGGACAAGCCCATCCAGCCGAAAAGCGACAGCAATACCAGCAAAATCAACAGTCCCGGATTAAAGAACGAAGACAGGATAATCAAGAGGTACAGCTCCGGCATACCACCCCAAACCTCGATAAAACGCTGCATCAGAAGGTCGGTTTTACCGCCAAAATAACCCTGTACCGCGCCTGCAACCACGCCGATTACGGTAGTCACCACGGTCAACACCAAGGCAAACAACAGCGAATCGCGGAAACCGTAAACCAAGCGCGCCAACAGGTCGCGGCCGCGGTCGTCCGTTCCCAAGATATGCCGTTCGGACGGTTTGGCCGGATCGGGTGCCGTATCAAAATCGTTCAAGGTATCGGCATCGTAAGGATTGGGCAGATAAAGGGCAAAATTGCCGTCTGAAGTAATGTTGTGGCGGATAAGCGGATCCAGATAATCCGCAGGTGTATCGAAATCGCCGCCAAATGTGGTTTCGTTGTATTCGTTTACCAAGGGGAAGAAATACTCGCCCTGATAGCGTATCCACAAAGGTTTGTCGTTGCTCCACAAAGGCGCAAGCAAAGTGACGACAAACAAAACGGCCAAAATCCGCAAAGCCAACCAACCGCGCTTATGCTGCTTAAAGGCTTGCCAAGTAGGGTTTGAAGTAGATTTTTTCTTTTTCATGGTTCGAAACATTCTTTAATAATGGATTGAAGATATTTTCAGACGGCCTTATTTCTGTCCGCCAAAGTGAATGCGCGGATCGACCCACGAATAAGAAATATCCGACACCAATTTAGCCAACAACCCCATCAGCGTGAACACATACAGCGTACCCATTACGACAGGATAATCACGTTTCATCACTGCCTCGTAAGACAACAAACCCAATCCATCCAGCGAGAACAGCGTTTCAATCAACAGGCTTCCGGTAAAGAATGCGCCGATAAATGCGGCCGGGAAACCGGTAATCAAAGGAATCATGGCGTTGCGGAAAATATGTTTCCACAAAATCTGTTTCTCAGGCAAGCCCTTGGCTCGTGCGGTATAAACATATTGACGACGGATTTCTTCAAGGAACACGTTTTTCGTCAATACGGTCATCACCGCCAAGTTGCCCGCCACCGAAGCGGTAATCGGCAAGGCCATATGCCATAAATAATCTTTGACTTTACCTGCCCAAGAGAGCGTATCGAAATCATCGCCGACCAAGCCGCCCTGCGGGAACCAGGCAAAAAAGCTGCCGCCGCCAAACAATACCAGCAACACCAAACCCAAGACAAACGGCGGTACGGTATAGCCAACCAAAATGATCATACCCGTAACCGTATCAAACCGGCTGCCATCCCTGACCGCCTTGGCTATACCCAACGGAATACATATCAAATAAGTTAGGAAAAACGTCCACAAACCCAAACTCATCGATACCGGCATTTTCTCTTTTACCAATTCAAATACGGTTTGGTGGTGGAAAAAGCTCTCACCCAAATCGAAACGGGCAAATTTCCATACCATATCCACAAAACGCGTCACAGGCGGCTTGTCGAAACCGTATAAAGCATTCAGCGCGGCCAAATCTTCCGCACTGATGCGGTTGCCGTTTTTGGCCAGAGTTCCGGGAATACTGCGCCCCGCCGTCTCACCGCCAACCGCGCCCTGCGTCAGCTGCTGAACCATCTGCTCCACCGGGCCGCCGGGAACAAACTGAATCACAGCGAAGGTAATCGCCAAAATCCCCAACAACGTGGGAATCAAAAGGAGCAAACGATGAAAGATATAACGCCACATGGTTAAGTGTTCCTCTATTTTTTGATTTGAAGGCCGTCTGAAACCTCTGACTTCAGACGGCATATAGTAACGGATTAATAAGCGTTTGGCCGATGATTTACTTCTCCAACGCCTCCTGCAGTTTCTTCTCAATCAAATCCGCGTCAAACGATTTGGCAATCAGCTCAAAACGGGAATCGCGGCGCCATGAAACTTGGTTTGCACCCCATTGACCGTCCACCCAGTTCAGCCATACCCATGTACCGAGCACTTGAAACACGCCTTTGGCACGCACGAGGCCGTCTGTAAATTTAGGCAGGTCGTTAAAGAAATCAGTCAGTTTTTCGCCGTCGAAATCACGCCCGGCAGGGAAAGTGAAACCTTGAGACTGGAAGCCCATGGTGTTGTCAGGCAGGGCTTTGAGGCGGTAGCGTGATTTTTCGACCACGGGAATATCAAGCCATTGGATGTCGAGTTGCGCATTTTGAACTTCAACCACTTTGGCTTTGGGCGGGAACAGCTTGGCCGCTTTATCATGAAATTCGGCCAGTTGCTCCGGCGTACACAAGTCGGTTTTGCTGGCGACCAATACGTCGCAAATGCCGATTTGGTCTTTATACAAGGCTTGTTGCGCGTAATCGGGATTAATGAATTGGCGCGGATCGACAACAGTAAAGACGGCGCCGATTTCTAGCATACTGTCGAGCGGTTTGGCTTTCAATTCGTCGATAACGCTGGCAGCGTGTGCCAAACCGCTGGCTTCAATCATCAAGCGGTCAGGTTGGGCATCGCGCAGCATTTTTTGTACGGTCGTACCCATTTGCGCGCCGGCAGTACAGCACAAACAGCCGCCGGCGATTTCTGCCACGGGAATGCCGTTGTCGCTCAAGACGGCGCCGTCAATGCCGATTTCGCCAAATTCGTTGACAATGATGACCCATTTTTCATTCGGGTCTTTTTGTGCCATCAGACTTTTAAGGGCGGTGGTTTTGCCTGTTCCGAGGAAGCCTGAAATCAGGTGGACTTTAGTCTTTTTTACTTCTGACATTTTTTACAAATTCCTGTTAAAACAACATGTTCTTCTTTTAATGAGAAACCAGTTTCCGCCACGCCTGCACGCAATGCCGCCCATTCTTGGCTCAAGGTCTGCTCATCTGCCGTACCGCATTCGGTACAAACCAAAATAAACGCGCTGTGGTGCGCTTCGGCTTCTTCGTGGTCATGGCAATGGTCATTGCACTCGTGCTGCGCGTGGCTGCACAGAATATAGCCGTTGACCGCCGCCACTTTGTGCAAAACGCCCTGCTCCGCCCAAAAATCAAGGGCGCGGTAGGCCGTCGGCGGCGCAACCACGCCCTCGCTTTGCTGCTGCATCTGCGACAGAACGTTGTAGGCTTTAATCACGCCGCTTTGTTTCAAAACAATATCAAGCACTTGCTCGCGCAATGCGGTTACCTGCACGCCATCGCGCTGCGCTTGTTCTAAGATTTTTTGTTTGATTGCGTTCATAACTGAAACAGCCTTTCAGACGGCCTTGTTAATAAAAAATTACATTATAACGTGTTTGTTCAATTTCAGATAACAAAGAGGCCGTCTGAAACGTTCAGACGGCCTGATGCCGATTACTTAAACCAAGATTTAATTTTTCCAAACAAAGACATACTTTGTTTTTCAAACGTTTCTTCCTTCACCGGAGCAGGCTCATCGCGGTAAACTTTCATGCCTGCAAAGGTCTGGGCAACCGGCATGATTTCGATGGAATTGACGTTCATCCGCGCCGGACGCTGATAGAGCCATAAAGCGGTATCAGCAATATCTTGCGGCTGGATAAACTCGACATTCTCATAAACCTCGGCCGCACGCTGATCGTCGCCTTTGAAACGGACATTGGAAAACTCGGTATCGCCGCACAAACCCGGTTCGATATTGGTAATGCGGATATTTTTATCTGCCAATTCGGCGCGCAGATTCATACTGAATTGGCGCACAAAAGCCTTAGTTGCACCATAGACATTACTGCCGGAATAAGCATAACTGCCGGCAATCGAACCTAAATTGATGATGTAGCCCTGTTTGCGCGCTACCATTTGCGGCAAAATCTGGCGGGTTAGAAAAATCAGGCCGATGATATTGGTTTGAATCATGGTTTCCCAATCGCCAAAATCGGCTTTATCAGCGGAATCCAGACCTAAAGCCAAACCGGCGTTGTTGATCAGGCAATCGATTTCAGCTAAATGCTCAGGCAGGCTGTTTAAAGCGTTTTGAATTGACTCCGTACGAGAAACATCCATTTCCAAAGGGTAAAACTGCTCGCCCAATTCCTCTGCCAACTGCTGCAATTTGTCTTCGCGCCGTGCCGCGCCAATGACATGATAGCCTGCCGCAACAAAAGTACGGCACATTGCCGCGCCGAATCCTGCCGATGCCCCGGTAATCAAAATTGCCATATCGTTTCCTTTCTGTACTCGTTTCAGACTTGGGTTTAAGGTATGATAACGCCTTATCAGACGGCCTGAGAGTTTGGCCGGCTGATTTTAAATTTAACGATAATCATATCATTACAATAGGACACACTCCATATGAAAACCCGTTTTCTCCCTGTTGCTTTGGCAGCAGTGGCGCTTACCCTTTCCGCCTGCGGCGGCAGCAGCGCGCCTTCCCAGCCTAAAGGCCCTATTTCCGAAGACCGTACGGCCGCGTTCAAATCCATGATGCCTGAGTTTACCCGCATGGGCAAAATGGTCAAAGACGAAGAGCCTTACGACGTAGAAAAATTCAAACAAGCCGCCGCAACCTTCGCCGAAAACAGCAAAAAACCGTTCACCCTGTTTGAATCCGACCCTCAAGGCAACGGCCGCGCCCTGCCTGCCATCTGGACAGACACGGCAACCTTCAAAGCCGAAGAAGAAAAATTTGCCGCTGCAGTTGAGAAACTCAACGCCGCCGCACAAACCGGCAAATTGGAAGAAATCAAAGCCGCTTACGGCGAAACCGGTGCAACCTGCAAATCCTGCCACGACACATTCCGCGGTCCGGAATAAGGCTTAAAACAATAAAGGCCGTCTGAAATATCATTTTCAGACGGCCTTTTCTTCAACTGACTTCAAATCTTTCTATATTAACTTTATATTTTGCATTTCATGTTTTTTACCGGTTTCATTTGAAACTAACGGCCCAGTTCACATATCGCAATCAAATTTTCTTCTTCCGGCTGTTTAAATTCAATTAAATCTCCCTTCTTCTCAACCAATCAAATTCAAATTCAGACCTGCTTTATCTTTTCAGCCAGATTAATCATATGCGCTTGGATTATCTCCTGAAACAAGAATCTGCTTTATTTTTTAATAAATAAAAACCATTATCTAAATATTTGTAAAGTTTAATAATATGTTATAAAGTATCTACTTCGTTTCTGAGGTAACTATCATGAATCCGAATTTCAAATTAAATCTACTAACATTATCTTTACTGGCTATAACCAGTATCGCACACGCAGAAGACGAGGTTTCAACTCAAGAGCTTGATGAAATTCAAGTCAAAGGTAAACACATTGCCAAAGAGAAAAAAGTTTTTACCGAAGGCCAAGCCAAAAGTTCGCGTGAACGCGTTTATCAATCCAGCGAAAACATCGATACCATCGTGCGGAGCATGCCCGGCGTTTTCACCCAACAAGACAAAGGATCAGGCGTATTGGCGGTCAATATCCGTGGCGATAGCGGTTTGGGACGTGTCAATACGATGGTTGACGGCGTAACCCAAACCTTCTATTCCACTTCTGCCGATGCCGGACGCAGCGGCAGCTCCTCACAATTCGGTACGGCACTGGATCCCAATTTTATTGCCGGCGTGGATGTAACCAAAGGCAGTTTCTCGGGTGCCAACGGCATCAATACCTTATCCGGTACAGCCAATTTCCGTACTTTACGGGTAGACGATGTAGTACACGGAAACAATACCTTCGGCCTTTTAACCAAAGGATTGACCGGCACAAACAGCACAAAAAGCAACTTTATGGCAACCGGAGCGGTACAAAAATGGTTTGACAGCGGAGCGCGCCTTGGTGCGTTATATGGTTACAGCCACCGTAATGTCGAGCAAAACTATAAAGTAGGCGGTGGCGGTCAGCGTATCGGCAATTTTGGCGAGGAATATCTGGATCGTAAAAAACAAGAATATTTTGAGAGCAATTTATTGAAATTCGACCACGAACAAAATCTCTGGGTCCGTGACTTTTCCAAGCGCAATGCGGTCGGTAAAAGCTATTGGGACTACCCTTTCTCCAAAAAATATAACGATCCTGAGGTTTTGCAAAGAGATTATGTCGATGACTTGGAAAGAAGCTGGAAAGAGAATTTGGCACCGCAATGGGATCTGACCCCAATCGATCCTACCAGCCTGCAACAACGCTCAAACAGCCATTTGGTCAAAGTGGAATACGAAAACGACAACAACAAGCTGGACCTTCAGCTTCGTACCATGAACAACCGTATCGGCAGCCGCAAAGTAGAAAACCGCAACTACCAAGCCAATTACAACTTAAACATTGGCGATTATGTCGATTTAAACGTGTTGGCCGCCCATAATTTGGGAAAACAAAAATATCCGAAAAACTCACGTTTTTCAGGATGGGGGCTGCTTGATTATTTGGAAACCAAAAACACAGCCAATCTTTTGGATATCAACAACAGCTTTTCTTTCAAACTTCCCCAAAAAACAGATTTAAAAGCTACCGTCGGTTTCAATTTCTTTAAAAACCAATACAGTAAAAACCGCTTTCCGGAAGAGCTGAGCCTGTTTTACGACGGCCCGGATCAAGATGCCGGCCTGTACAGCTTTTTAGGCCGTTTCAAAGGAGACAAAGGAATATTTCCTCAAAAATCAACCATATTGCAACCTTCAGGCCAGCAAAAATTCAATACGTTCTATTTTGATACTTCCTTGAAAAAAGGCATTTATCAATTGAATTACAGCGCCAATATGGTCAACTACCGCTACAAGGGCGAATATACCGACTACTTCAATACCCAAGAAGACTTTAAAAAAGCATTTGGAGAAGATTCTGAAATTTATAAACAGCATTGCACGCCAAGCTGCGACCTTTACGAACCGGTTTATACCAAATCCGGTAAAAAGCATGCGGTAAACCATTCGGTGGCATTAAACATCAATGTCAACGACTACTTTATGCCGTTTATCAGCTATTCGCGTACGCATAGAATGCCGAATATTCAAGAAATGTATTTTTCACAAATCGGCGACTCAGGCGTCAATACCGCCCTCAAGCCGGAACAGGCCAATACTTACCAAATAGGCTTCAATACCTTCAAAAAAGGGATTTTCAAGCCGGACGATGTATTGGGTTTCAAACTGGTCGCCTATCGCAGCAGGATAAACAACTATATCCACAATGTTTATGGCAAATGGTGGGATTTGGATAAAGCACCCAGCTGGGTAACCAGTACCGGCCTGCAATACTCTATCCAGCATCGAAACTACGCCAAACCTGTCCATAAAAATGGTTTGGAAGTGGAAATGAACTATGATTTCGGCCGCTTTTTTACAACCCTGTCTTACGCATATCAAAAAACCAACCAGCCGACCAATTATAGCGATGCCAGCGAATCGCCCCGCAACTCTTCTAAAGAAGACCAAATCAAACAAGGCTACGGCTTAAGCAAAATTTCCCGCTTACCCCGAGATTACGGTCGGTTTGAATTAGGGTCCCGATGGTTGGGCAATAAATTGACTATCGGCGGCATTATGCGCTATTACGGCAAAAGTACACGGGCGACGACTGAGGAGGAATTTGTTGACGGGACAACCGGTGCCAATACCTACTCTTCACACCAAATGGGCAGAAGGGTGATCAAAAAAACAGAAAGCATCAACAGACAGCCGCTGATTTTTGATTTCTATGCCAATTATGAACCGAAGAAAAACCTTATCCTTCGTTTCGACATTCAAAATGCGTTCAATAAGCGCTATATCGATCCTCTGGATTCCGCAAACGATGCCGCAACCCAGCGCTATTTCAGCGTATTTGAAAGAAAAGGTGGTTTAGATGATGAGGAAGTCGAATGCGATGCCAACGGTTTATGCAATGGCAAATATGGCGGCACGACACGCTCCGTCTTGAATAACTATGCGCGCGGCAGGACTTTGCTGTTTACCATCAGTTATAAGTTCTAAACCTATCCATCAGCATTCTTCATATTGCACTGATTAAAAAGCCGGTAAACGCAATGTTTTCCGGCTTTTTTCGATATATCCTCAAAATTTTCTTCATCTATACACAACAAAAAAACCTGCCCTTGCGGGCAGGTTTTCAATAATGACGGAGATTACAGGCCGCTCAGACGGGCAGTATCGTGTGCAATCATCAATTCTTCGTTGGTAGGAATCACAACGGCAACAGCTTTGCTGTCGGCAGTGGTAATCACACCAGCATTACCGAAACGGGCTTTTAGGTTGGCTTCTTGGTCGATGTACAGACCGAGGAAGCCCAAGTAGCCCAATACGCGTTCGCGGATGATGTCGGAGTTTTCACCGATACCGCCGGTGAAGACCAATGCGTCCAAACCGCCTGCCGCGACTGTCATGCTGCCGATGTATTTAGCCAAGCGGTAGATGAACATTTCCAAAGCCAGTTTGGCGCCTGGATGACCTTTTGCAGCTTCTTCTTCGATGGTACGGCAGTCATTGGACAAACCTGAAATACCGAGCAGACCTGATTTTTTGTTCAGCATGTCGGTGATTTGGGCGATGGTCATGTTGGCATTTTCAGCCAAGAAGCTGAAAACTGAAGGGTCGATATCGCCGCTGCGGGTACCCATGACCAAACCTTCTAGCGGAGTCAGACCCATGCTGGTATCGCGTGATTCGCCGTTGGCGACGGCGGTAATAGATGCGCCGTTACCCAAGTGGGCAATCACCATGCGCAGGTCTTTTTTGTCTTTACCGAGGAAACGGGCGGTTTCATCAGAAACGTAGCGGTAGCTGGTACCGTGCGCGCCGTAGCGACGCAAGCCGTATTTTTCATACAATTCATGTGGAACAGCGTAGGTGTAGGCATGTTCCGGCATGGTTTGGTGGAAGGCGGTGTCGAATACGACAACGTTAGGCAAACCTTTGAAAATGCTTTGTGCGGCACGCAGACCCAAAAGGTGGGCCGGGTTGTGCAGGGGAGCGAGCGGGATACATTTTTCGATGCCAGCGATAACTTCGTCGTCAACGAGGATGGATTCGCTGTACAGTTCGCCGCCGCTGACGACGCGGTGACCGATGGCGCCGATGCGGCTGTCGAGGCCGTGGGCTTTGAGTTCTTCCATCAGGGCTTCAACTGCGCCGGTGTGGTCGGGCTTGGCAGACAGGTCAACTTTGTGTTTTTCACCGTTGAATTTAAAGGTAATGTAGGCATCAGGCAGATTGAGCTTTTCTGCCAGGCAGCTCAGCAATACTTCGCCGCTGTCGTTATCCAATACGGCACCTTTGAGGGAAGAGCTACCGCAGTTCAAAACCAAGATTAATTTTTGTGACATTTTTATGCTCCTTGAGGTTTCAGACGGCATTTTTGTCGGGACCTTACTGCGGCTCCGGCTATGTTGCACCCCTTGTGGGACGTAGTGGGTAGCGGTCTGAACAGATTAACAAAGTA
>NZ_CATNVN010000026.1:0-16952 GCF_951230505.1 uncultured Neisseria sp. | reverse complement strand
AGGTTTTATCTGTTTTTATTGTGAGGTTGAGTGTAGCACAGGTAATCAAAAGGCCGTCTGAAAATTTTCAGACGGCCTTTTATTATGTGTTTAGATGGGTTTAAGCCAATAATTCACGCCAGCGTTTGACTTGGAAACGGACTTGTTCAGGCGCGGTGCCGCCCAAGTGGTTGCGCGCGTTTAAGCTGCCTTCGGGTGTCAGCACGCTGTAAACGTCGTCGGTAATCAAACCGCTGAAACCTTGCAAGACTTCGAGCGGCAATTCGCTCAAATCAACGCCAGCCTCATCGGCATGGCGCACGGCTTGGGCAACGACTTCGTGGCTGTCTCGGAAAGGCATGCCTTTTTTCACCAAGTAGTCCGCCAAGTCGGTAGCCGTTGCAAAACCCTGCATGACGGCGGCGCGCATATTGTCGGGTTTGACGGTCACGCCGCGCATCATGTCGGCGTAAATGCGCAGGGTGTCGATAAGCGTGTCGGCAGTGTCAAACAAAGGCTCTTTGTCTTCCTGATTGTCTTTGTTGTATGCCAAAGGTTGCGATTTCATCAGGGTAACCAGGCCGATCAGGTGGCCAATCACGCGACCGGATTTACCGCGCACGAGTTCGGGCACGTCGGGATTTTTCTTCTGCGGCATGATGGACGAGCCGGTGCAGAAACGGTCGGCAATATCGATAAAGCCGAAACGCGGGCTCATCCACAAAATCAATTCTTCGGAAAGGCGGCTCAGGTGAACCATAATTAGGGAAGCGGCGGCGGTGAACTCAATGGCAAAATCGCGGTCAGATACGGCATCGAGCGAGTTTTGGCAGATTTGTTCAAAGCCCAACAACTCGGCGGTAATTTCGCGCTGAATCGGATAGGTGGTACCGGCCAGTGCGGCGGCGCCGAGCGGCATACGGTTGACGCGTTTGCGGCAGTCGGCCATGCGCTCGAAATCGCGGCCGAGCATTTCAACATAGGCGAGCATATGATGCCCGAAGCTGACCGGCTGGGCAACTTGCAGATGGGTAAAGCCGGGCATGACGGTTTCGGCGTTTTGTTCCGCCAAATCAACCAAGGCCGTCTGAAGGTTTTGAATCAGGCTTTGAATAACGGTAATTTGATCGCGCAGCCACAGGCGGATGTCGGTAGCGACTTGGTCGTTGCGGCTGCGGCCGGTGTGCAGGCGTTTGCCGGCATCGCCGATTTTGTCGGTGAGGCGGCGTTCGATGTTCATGTGGACATCTTCCAAATCCAGCGACCAGGAAATCGTTCCTTCTTTGATTTCTGCTATAATCTCGGCCATGCCCTGACGGATAGCGGAGAGGTCGTCTTCGCTCAAAACGCCCGACTGTGTCAGCATTTGCGCGTGTGCCAGCGAGCCTTGGATGTCCCATTCTGCCAGTCGTTTGTCAAAATCAATCGAGCCGGTATATTTTTTGACCAGCTCGGAAACAGGTTCGTTAAAACGGCCTGACCAGGTTTTGTCCTTGCTCATATCAGCATCCTTAAAATATAAATAAAAAAACAGGGTCTACGTCTTCAATATAGCAGACCCGTCTATACATTATGAAAGAAAACGGTTGAAATCATGTCTATTATACGTCAAATAAACCAGAATTTCGCAGTGCCGGATTTGCGCAATTCCGCAACTCTGGTGCGCCTGCTTATTGTTTTGTTAATCAGTTTGTTTATCTTTCCGTTGATGACGGTATCGGGCGTGCCTTATCCGGAACAGATTTTCCAGCATTTTTCATGGGCTTGCCCCGTCATCCTTTTAATTTTACTCAAGGTCTATTTCTTACAGGCATTTGCGCCGTCCCTGCTTCGCTCGCAGTACAGCGTCGTGGTTTCCTACGTCTCCAATCTGCTGATTTTCTTGTTTGTCGATTTAGTGATTTTGAAGACAGAGCTTTGGCCGTTGATCCAACACTTCTTCTTGCTGACCTTTTTTTGTTTCAGTTTCATGTACATCGAAGCATCCCGTCGCAACAGCCTTGCGCCTTCCATTTCCGAAGCCAGACTGAGCGCGTTGACGGCGCGTATCCGTCCGCATTTCTTGTTTAACAGCTTGAATGCCGCCATCAGCTTAATCCGTCTGCGTCCGTATGATGCGGAAACTTTGCTGGAAAATTTGGCCAACTTGTTCCGCGCACAACTGCGCGACGGTAGTCAAAACAGCACCTTAGGACAGGAAATCGAGTGGGCGCAGGAATATATTGCCATCGAGCAAATCCGCATGGGACATATGCGCGTACAGGTTATGTGGCAACACCATGCGCCCGATGATGCCGAAACGCCACATTTGCTGCTGCAGCCGCTTTTGGAAAATGCCGTATTTCATGGTGTCGAATCCATCCACCGTCCAGGGATAATTACGGTATTAACAAAATTGGAAAAATCATCTATTTTTATCAGTATCGAAAATCCGTGCGGAACAGAACCCAACGAAAATACCAAGCCGCATAAAGGTAATTCTATGGCCTTGCGCAATCTGAAAGAGCGCCTGACTTTGATGTATGACACCGACGCGAAAATCAGAAGCATCCAATCAGACGGCCTGTTCCGCGTTGAAATCATATTGCCGTACCGTAAAAAATCAGCCGAAGTTTCCCGTCTGTTTGGCTAAAACGCCTAGAAGAGGGCAGCTTTAGATAGGTTGAACTATTAACACATTAAATAAAATAGTTTAAATTTATTACATTCAGCAACATAACTGTTCCCATTTTTTGAAAACTGGTCTATGATGGTTAAAAGGATTGTTCACAATCCTTAATTGCAAATCATTTGCAACTGCCCAGAAGAAAAAACAGAAAAAGGAACAAAGAGATGTTAGAAGCCTATCGTAAAGCCGCCGCCGAGCGCGCCGCCCTTGGTATTCCCGCCCTTCCTCTGACTGCTCAGCAGACTGCTGATTTGGTTGAGCTGCTGAAAAATCCACCTGCCGGTGAAGGCGAATTCTTGGTTGAGCTGTTGGCTCACCGCGTACCACCCGGTGTGGACGATGCCGCCAAAGTTAAAGCCTCATTTTTGGCAGCCGTTGCCGAAGGTAGCGCATCCAGTCCGCTGATTTCCCCTGAGTATGCTACCGAGCTGTTGGGTACCATGCTTGGCGGTTACAACATTCATGCACTCATCGAACTCTTGGACAATGACAAACTTGCGCCTATCGCTGCAAATGGTCTGAAACACACTCTGTTGATGTTTGACTCTTTCCACGATGTGCAAGAAAAAGCCGAAAAAGGCAACAAATACGCGCAAGAAGTATTGCAATCTTGGGCAGATGCCGAATGGTTCACCTCACGCGCCAAAGTTCCAGAAAAAATCACTGTTACCGTCTTCAAAGTCGACGGTGAAACCAATACAGACGACCTCTCTCCTGCACCTGATGCATGGAGCCGTCCTGATATCCCTCTGCACGCGCTGGCGATGTTAAAAAACCCGCGCGATGGCATCACGCCTGACAAACCGGGCGAAGTCGGTCCGATTAAATTGTTGGAAGAACTCAAAGCCAAAGGCCATCCGGTTGCTTACGTTGGCGACGTGGTCGGTACCGGTTCTTCACGTAAATCTGCTACCAACTCTGTCATTTGGCATACAGGCGAAGATATTCCGTTCGTACCGAACAAACGTTTCGGCGGCGTATGCTTGGGCGGCAAAATTGCGCCGATTTTCTTCAATACTCAAGAAGACTCCGGTGCGTTGCCGATTGAAGTTGATGTTTCCGCGCTGAAAATGGGCGATGTCGTCGATATTCTGCCTTACGAAGGCAAAATTGTGAAAAACGGTGAAACTGTTGCCGATTTTGAATTGAAATCACAAGTATTGCTGGACGAAGTGCAAGCAGGTGGCCGTATCAACCTGATTATCGGTCGCGGTCTGACTGCCAAAGCGCGCGAAGCACTGAAATTGCCTGCTTCTACCGAATTCCGTCTGCCTCAAGCGCCTGCCGAAAGCAAAGCCGGTTTCACATTGGCTCAAAAAATGGTTGGCCGTGCCTGTGGTTTGCCGGAAGGCAAAGGCGTGCGTCCGGGTACTTACTGCGAACCACGCATGACTACTGTCGGCTCGCAAGATACTACCGGCCCTATGACTCGCGACGAATTGAAAGACCTGGCTTGCTTGGGCTTCTCAGCAGATATGGTGATGCAGTCTTTCTGTCACACCGCCGCTTATCCAAAACCTGTCGATGTGAGAACACATAAAGAATTGCCTGCCTTCATCTCTACTCGTGGCGGTGTATCCCTGCGTCCGGGCGATGGCGTAATTCACTCATGGCTCAACCGTCTGCTGTTGCCTGATACAGTCGGTACCGGCGGCGACAGCCACACTCGTTTCCCTATCGGTATTTCTTTCCCTGCCGGCTCCGGCTTGGTTGCTTTCGCAGCAGCTACCGGCGTAATGCCGCTCGATATGCCTGAGTCTGTATTGGTACGCTTCAGCGGCAAACTGCAACCGGGCGTAACCCTGCGCGATTTGGTGAACGCCATTCCGTTGTACGCGATTAAACAAGGCCTGCTTACTGTTGCTAAAGCCGGTAAGAAAAATATCTTCTCCGGCCGCATCCTCGAAATCGAAGGTCTGCCTGATTTGAAAGTGGAACAAGCCTTTGAATTGACTGACGCGTCTGCCGAACGTTCTGCTGCAGGCTGTACTGTGAAGCTCAACAAAGAGCCGATTATCGAGTACATGAAATCCAACATTGTGTTGATGAAAAACATGATTGCCGACGGCTATCAAGATTCGCGCACTTTGGAACGCCGTATCAAAGCCATGGAAGCATGGTTGGCAAATCCTGAATTGCTCGAAGCGGATAAAGATGCCGAATACGCCGCCGTGATTGAGATCAACATGGACGACATTAAAGAGCCGATTATTGCTTGCCCGAACGACCCTGACGACGTGTGCTTCATGTCTGAACGCTCCGGCACCAAAATCGACGAAGTGTTCATCGGTTCTTGTATGACCAACATCGGTCACTTCCGTGCAGCTTCCAAACTCTTGGAAGGTAAAACCGACATCCCGGTGCGTCTGTGGATGGCGCCTCCAACCAAAATGGATGCGAAAGAGCTGTCTGACGAAGGTCACTACGGCGTACTCGGCCGTGCAGGCGCGCGTATGGAAATGCCGGGTTGCTCATTGTGTATGGGTAACCAAGCACAAGTACACGAAGGCGCGACTGTAATGTCCACTTCTACCCGTAACTTCCCGAACCGCTTGGGTAAAAACACCTTTGTTTACCTCGGCTCGGCTGAGTTGGCGGCAATCTGCTCCAAACTGGGTAAAATCCCGACTGTTGAAGAATACCAAGCCAATATCGGTATCATCAACGAGCAGGGCGATCAAATCTACCGTTACATGAACTTCAACGAAATCGACAGCTACAACGAAGTAGCCGAAACCGTGAATGTTTAATATAGCAAGGTAAACCGATTTTCAGACGGCCTTAAATAATAAAGGCCGTCTGAAACGGAAAAATAAAGGGCGTGTTCATCACGTCCTTTTTATTTTTAGTTTAATAAAAGGCCGTCTGAAAGATGATTTTCAGACGGCCTTTACTTAGGATAAATAATCAGAAAACCGATTAATCAGCGTTGTTTACTTTACACCAAAACCAGGTTGGA
Organism: uncultured Neisseria sp.; assembly: GCF_951230505.1. Lineage (NCBI taxonomy): Bacteria > Pseudomonadati > Pseudomonadota > Betaproteobacteria > Neisseriales > Neisseriaceae > Neisseria > uncultured Neisseria sp. Next base: position 11,346 of record NZ_CATNVN010000026.1, on the reverse strand, counting down.
GCAGGGCGCAAGGCTGACGCTCGTGACGACTGCGGCGTGTTCTGCCGGCAATTTTGCCACAGACAATACCCGGATCGTTTTTCTCTTCTGTTTTTTTCGAGTTTTTGTCTGACTTGCTCGCGTATTCGTTGCGTTTGTTTCTATCATCGCGACGAGAGCGGCTGTCGTTGTGCTGAACCGGTTGCGCTTCGGCTTCATGTTGATTGTCGTTGCCCCACCAATGCGGCTCAAAGCCTTCGATGCGTTCCACATTCAAATCGCTGCCGGTCAGCTCTTTAATGGCTTCAAACATTTTCTGTTCGGTTTTATCCATCAAGGAAATGGCAACGCCGTCGGCACCGGCCCGGCCGGTACGTCCGATGCGGTGGACGTAGTCTTCAGGTTGGGTTGGCAGCTCGTAGTTGATGACAAAAGGCAACTCGGCAATATCCAAACCGCGTGCGGCAACGTCGGTGGCAACCAAAACGCGTAATGTACCTTCTTTAAAGGCGTTGAGGGTTTCCAGTCGGCTTTGTTGGGATTTGTCGCCGTGGATGGATTGAGCGGCAATGTTGCGGCGGACGAGGTCGCGGGTAACTTGATCGACGCTTTGTTTGGTTTTGCAGAATACAATGACTTGATTCATATGCAAATCAACAATCAGACGTTCGAGCAGGTTGCGCTTTTTGAGTGCATCAACGGCAATGATGTGTTGCTCGACATTGGCGTTGGTGGTGTTTTGCGCAGCCACTTCAACCATTTCAGGCGTGTGCATAAAATCTTGCGCAAGCTTGCGGATAGGCGGTGAGAAAGTGGCGGAGAAAAGCAGGGTTTGTCGCTGTTTGGGCAACATCTGCATGATTTTGCGGATATCGTCTATGAAACCCATATCAAGCATACGGTCAGCTTCGTCGAGTACAACGATTTCAACTTTGTTTAAATTGATGTTTTTTTGTTTGACGTGGTCAAGCAGTCGGCCAACCGTAGCGACAACAATTTCGCAACCGGCGCGCAAGTCGGCAGTTTGTTTGTCCATATTGACGCCGCCGAAGAGGACGGTATGGCGCAAAGGAAGATTTTTAATATAGGCCTGCACGTTTTGATCGATTTGATCGGCCAGTTCGCGGGTCGGGGTCAATACCAACATGCGGACAGGGTGCATGGCAGGGGAGGTGCTGGATGTGGCGTAGCGTTTCAGGCGTTCGAGGCTGGGCAGCATAAAGGCGGCGGTTTTACCTGTGCCGGTTTGTGCTGCGGCCAAAAGATCGTGTCCTGCCAAGGCTTTAGGAATCGCTGCGGCTTGGATAGGCGTCGGGTTTTCATACCCTTGATCGGTCAGGGCAGAGACTAATTCGCTGCCTAAACCGAGTGAAGAGAAAGGATTCATGATGGTGGCTTTCTGTTCAGACGGCCTTTTGAATGGTGAGGCCGTCTGAAAATCTGATTCTGAAATGGATAAACCGCAGTATGATTTTGATTCTGCGGTTTGAAAAAAGGGGTACGGAACTATCCGGTAAGTAATCCATTATGCCATAAAAAGAGGGACTTCCCAAATGATGGCGACAGCTTTAATTGGCCTGATTTTGATATTTTTACAGTCTAAGAGAAGAAAAATAAATTGATCGGCAAGGTTTTGAGTTTATTGGGAATTAAGCATTTGTCTTAACGTCAATAGGATTAATTTATCAAAAACTTACAGGATGAAATGAAACTAAATTGGAATTGGGTACTCAATATTGAGGTGCAAGGCTGTTTGACAGCCTGTATCTCCCGTTTAACGGTAAACCATAAAATTAAAATTTAGGAATATACAATTATGAAAACTTTATTGATCGCTCTTGCAACCGGTAGCCTAATGTTGGCAGCTTGTTCTTCTTCCAAACCTGCTGAAGAAGCGGCAGCGCCACGCGTCACTGTTGAAGAAGCAATGACCCAATGCCAACAAGCATCTGGTGAAAATGCTGACCGCGCTGTGTTTGATGCCTGCATGAAAGACAAAGGCTATCAACGTACCGCTGAATCAGCTGCCTCCGAACCTGCTGCATCTGAGCAGCCAGTAGCTGCTCCTGAAGCTGCGGCTTCTGAGCCTGCCGCCAAAGCTGCTCCTGCTAAAAAAGCTGTTAAAAAAGCAAAAAAATAAGCTTCATAAAATTCAAGGAAGTCACTCTCATCAATACTCCGGATGAAGACAGACTTAGAGCAACTTGAAAACAAAGGCCGTCTGAATATGTTTCAGACGGCCTTTGTTTTTCATGTATAAGGTCATTATTAGAAAATATGGTTTTGGTTTTATTAAGAAAATAAAAAAGACGTGTAATGGGTACACGTCTTTTTCGAAGAATAAACCTTATTGCTTGTATTCGCTGCCGTCTTTACGGAAAAGTTTTGGCTGATCGCCTTTTTCCACCACTTCTTTATTGATGACGACTTTGGCTACGCCTTTCAAATCTGGCAGGGCGTACATGGTATCCAAGAGGCAACGTTCGACGATAGAGCGCAGGCCACGCGCACCGGTTTTGCGTTCCATTGCCAGTTTGGCGATGCTGCGCAAGGCATCTTCTTCAAACTCAAGGCCGACATCTTCCATTTCAAACAAGGTTTGATATTGTTTGACCAAGGCATTTTTCGGCTCGGTCAAAATGTTGACTAAAGCATCTTCGTCCAATTCTGCCAATGTAGCAATCACGGGCAGACGGCCGATAAGCTCGGGAATTAAACCGAATTTAATCAAATCTTCAGGCTCGACTGTCTCAAACAGGGCTGAAATATCGGCGTTTTCATCTTTACTGTGCACCGCCGCACCAAAGCCGATACCGCCTTTTTCAGTACGTTGACGGATGACTTTTTCCAAGCCGGCAAATGCGCCACCACAAATAAAGAGGATGTTGGTGGTATCAACGTTGATGAATTCTTGGTTCGGATGTTTGCGGCCGCCTTGAGGGGGAACGCTGGCTACCGTGCCTTCAATCAGTTTCAGCAAGGCTTGTTGCACGCCTTCGCCGGATACGTCGCGCGTAATGGACGGATTGTCGCTTTTGCGTGAAATTTTATCGATTTCATCGATATAAACGATGCCGCGCTGGGCTTTTTCAACGTCAAAATCACATTTACCCAAAAGTTTGGTGATGATTTGTTCGACGTCTTCACCGACATAACCGGCTTCGGTTAAAGTTGTGGCATCCGCCATGACAAAAGGGACATCCAGTTTGCGCGCCAAAGATTGCGCCAACAAGGTTTTACCTGAGCCGGTAGGGCCGATGAGCAGGATGTTGGATTTGGACAATTCAACCTTGCCCTCTGCTTTCGGGTGGCGCAGGCGTTTGTAGTGGTTGTAAACCGATACTGCCAACGCTTTTTTTGCGTGTTCCTGACCGATAACGTGATCGTTGAGGTTGGCAACGATTTCGGCTGGGGTAGGCAGTTTTTTCTCGGCGTTTTCTTCTTTCGCTTTGGCAAGCTCGTTTTCAATCTCGCCGGATTCGTTGTCTTGCAGCATCATGCCGCAAGTTTCTACACATTCGTTACAGATGAAGGCGTGTTCGCCTTCAATCAGATTTTTAACGTCGTTTTCGGACTTCCCGCAGAATGAACAGGTGCGTTTTTCTTCAGACATAATAATTTCTTCGTATGGTTGTATGGAGGCTGTGTTGTAAAGGGGGAACAGATATTTCGGGCGTATTGCCGGATTGAGGGAATGCCTCTGACAAAGGAGCCTAAGTATAATGACTATCTTGTGTTTTTTCAAATCAGAGCAGGCATTGCGCCGTATCGTCTGAGAAACTGATGAGGGCTCTGGATTTGAATATCTCGCAAACAAACGCAAAGTTTTCTCAACTCGCTTTACAATTGCCGAAAAATTTAACAGAATGTTGAATTAAATGTATTTTTTTTGAATTGGCAGATATGAAATTCTATAAAACTTTAGGAATGGTATGGACAGGTGTGGCATTGGCTTTTGCTTCTGCGCCTGCCGTTGCCGATGATATGGATGTATTGGGACAATTTTTGGAGCAAAATTTCCCAGTGCAAAATGACCCGATGGAAGCTTTTGCGTTAAGTCATGCCGACCAAGTCGAAGCTCAAGCCGCTTTGGCAGGTCCTCTGCTGTCTTCGCAATCTGCTTTGATTTTCAATAATAAAACCGGTGAAGTGCTGTATCAGAAAAACCCTGATCGTGTCATGCCGATTGCCTCTATTTCCAAATTGATGAGCGCGATGGTGGTTTTGGATGCGCATCTGGATATGAACGAGCCGATTACGATTACCGAGGCTGAAATCGACCGTCTGAAAGGTACGGGCAGCCGTTTGAGCATCGGCACGACGCTGACACGCGGCGAACTGTTGCACCTGAGCCTGATGAGCAGTGAAAACCGTGCCACTCATGCGTTGGGCCGTACTTATCCTGGCGGTATGAGCGCGTTTGTTGCGGCAATGAATGCCAAAGCGCAAAGCCTGGGTATGACCAGCAGCCGTTTCTATGAGCCTACCGGTTTGAATTTCCAAAACGTTTCAACTGCGCGCGATTTGAACCGCATGGTTGCGGCAGCCAGCAAATATCCGCTGATCCGTAAAAATTCGACTTCAAATTACGGCTCGGTTTGGACGGCAAACGGTCGTCAAAACTACAAAAACTCCAATGCCTTGGTGCGTGAGGGCAGCTGGAATATTGAATTGCAGAAAACAGGCTATATTCGTGAAGCAGGACGTTCTATGGTGGTTAAGGCCAATGTGCAGAATCAGCCGATTACCATTGTGTTGCTCAACTCTCCGTCTTCCACAACCCGCGTGAACGATGCGCGTAAGATTGAGTCTTGGATGCTGCAGCGCCGTTCTTAAATATTACGCTTAAAGGCCGTCTGAAACCGTTCAGACGGCCTTTTGTGTAAAGTGTATTAAATTTGGTTACAATGTCGTTACATTAATTTTAAAACACAGAGAGAAAACATGTTGAAAAAATGGAATAAAAAATATTGGGCCGGCATGGGCGTGATTTTGGCGTTGACCGGCTGTACTTCTGTAGCGGATATGGTTGGCTACGATACTGCGACTTTAAATGAAGACGCGGCTAAAAGTTATTCACAAGTCATTCAAAAAGCGCGTGGTCAAAAAGCTTTGGATGTTTCCTCTCCAACTGCTCAACGTGTTCAACGTGTGTTTGCACGTCTGCGTCCTCATGCTGAGCGCGCTAACAAAACCGGTGTGCCTTTCAATTGGCAGATGAACGTTATCCGCAGTGATGAAATGAATGCATGGGCAATGCCGGGAGGTAAAATGGCCGTGTACACCGGCATAGTAGAAAAATTGAAGCTGACGGATGCTGAAATTGCCGCCGTTGTCGGCCATGAAATGACCCATGCTCTGTTGGAGCACAGTAAAAAAGCTTTGGGCGGGCAAGTATTGACCGGCTTGGGTGGTTCGATTTTGGCCAGCTCAACCGGTGTAGATGGTGATTTGGTTGGCTTGGGAGCAGATTTGTTGGCAACCAAACCGTTCTCACGCCATCAGGAAAGCGAAGCGGATGCCGGCGGTGTGCGTTTGATGGCTGAAGCAGGCTACAACCCTGAGGCTGCGGTAAGCGTGTGGGAAAAAATGAACAAAGTACATGGCGGCAGCTCATTGTCTATTTTGTCGACCCACCCGACCAATCAGGCGCGTATCAATGCAATCCGCAAAATGTTGCCTGAAGTAATGCCGATTTATCAGAAAAACAAACGTTAATTCGATGTATTGATGATTTTGCCGGTTTGAACAGATGATTCAAACCGGCAAAGTTTTATGGTTTCAGCCTGACAGTTTGGCAAATTTATCCCAATTTGCCTGAACGTAGGCTGCCGCAGTTTCCAAGTCTTCGTCGGCAACGTCATAATAATCGCCGTCAAGCTCTTCAAAATCGGGAAAAGCTTTGCGGATTTCGTCGAAATCCCTTTGCTCGTCTGCCATTTTTTCAATGGCTTCGCCGTGTTTTTCGTACAGGGCTTTGGCTTTGTCTAAGATTTTCGGTATCGGCTTGATGCGCCAGCGTCGCAGGCTGTCGGCAACCGGATTGCCGAAGATGTATTCTCCGTATCCTGAAGCGATAAGCTGTACGAAGCCGCCTTCTTGAATTTGGCTGTCGAGATAGCAAAGGGCGGTCAATGTATGCTGTTCGTCGTTAAGGCTGGACATTTCCTCATCTCCTGCCTGTTCGGTGTGATCCAAATAGGCTGCGCTGAGTGTATAAAGAAATGAGGCGGAATCGGAAGTATCGAAATCTTGAAGGCGGAGCAGGGTAGTCATCATCATCAAAGGCCGTCTGAAAAAAGTGATTATATAATGTTTTCAGTCTGAACCTATCGGCCGTTTTGCTTTACAATATCGGAAGATAAGAAAACATAGTGAGGAACCAAACCATGAGTACACAGTCTGAAAAAAACGTTGTAGTCATCAAGCCGCAGGATTTGCCGCTGCATTGCTCCGGTCCTAATCATGAAACATGGAACGGCCATCCGCGCGTGTTCTTGCCGATTCAGTCCAATAGTGAGATTGAATGCCCGTATTGCGGCACTTATTACCGTCTTGATGGCGAGATTCCGCATCACCATTACTAATCTATGCCTATGTTGAACAAAATCATCTGCGCTTTGTGCGTGAGTTTGTGCGCTGCGTGCGGTTCTTATAAGGCTGTTCGCCCTGACGCGCCGTTACCGGTCATTGCACAGGCGCAGACGTATTCTGTCCGTTATCAATCCGTACAAGGTCGGACGATTACTGCAATTTATATCAACAGCCACAGCCCGATGATGGTTGAGCTGCGTGAAGGCAATACGGTTGAGAAACTGGTGCAAGTCCGCTTGCGCAGTCAGGGTGTCGAGTACGCCAATCCAAGCTCGCGCTGGCAAATTGGCGACGGGTTTGCCGTACTGATTCGCGGCGGAAAAGAAGTTGTATTTAAAGAGATTGTGGAATAGGGCGGTTTAGCCTTTAGCCAAATATTTGATTAAAGGTTTGGGCAAACCATAATCTGCCAAATGTTCCGCTGATACCCAAAGGCCGTCTGAAAGATGTTCAGACGGCCTTTGTTGCGTCTGAAAAGGGGTAATCATCAATAAGCGGTGGGTCAGGCGGTGGGTAAACGTGGTTTGTTCTTCAAGGCCGTCTGAAACAATGCCGAAGCGTTTGGCGTAAGCATACAAATCGTCTAATTTTTCAAAACAGGGTACGCAATACAGACCGCCCCAAATGCCTTTGGCAGGGCGTTTTTCAAGCAATAATGCGCCGTCAGTGTTATGAATAATCAGCCAGTAAAGCGGTAGGGTTTGCACTTCGGGAGCAGTTTTTTTGCGAGGCAGTTCGTCAATGCGGTTTTGTTTTTTTGCTTCGCAGATGTCTGCCATAGGACATTGATGACACAAAGGTTTTGTCCGTTTGCAGACGGTTGCGCCCAAATCCATCAAGCCTTGCGTGTAGGCAGGCATATCAGTGTTTTCAGACGGCAGCAGGCTTTCGGCAAGCGTCCAAAGCGAGTTTTCAAATTTCTTATCTTGCGGATTGCCGTCTTGGGCAAAGACACGGCAGAGAACGCGTTTGACGTTGCCGTCCAAGATGGTTTCTCGTCGGTTGAAAGCAAAGGCAGAAATGGCGGCAGCGGTACTTCTGCCTACGCCGCAGAGTGTTTCCAAGTCCTTGCGCTCGGAAGGAAAGATGCCGCCGAATTGTCCGACGACTTGTTGCGCGGCTTTGTGCAGGTTGCGTGCGCGGCTGTAATAGCCCAAGCCTGCCCACAAGGATAAAACCTCGTCTTGCGGCGCAGCGGCAAGCGATTGCACGGTTGGGAATTTGGTTAAGAAACGCGGATAGTAGTCCAATACGGTAGCAACCTGCGTTTGTTGGAGCATGATTTCTGAAAGCCAGACGGAATAGGGGTCTTTGACCTGCCAAGGCAAGTCGTGACGACCATGCTGCCGTTGCCAATCGATGAGTCGTCGTGCAAAGGATGTGGGTGTGTTCATTAATATTTACTTTTTAATTATTTATTTTTAAAACAGTATGTTGCAATATAACATACGAAATAATAATCAGAATTGACTTATATAGTGGAGGGGTATATAAATATAGTTAACGTGGATTTACGCTATATTGTTAAAGTTTATTAACCGCTCAAGGAGATTCACATGAAAGCAATGGTTTATCATGGCGCAAACGACATCCGTTTCGAAGAAAAACCCCGCCCTCAAATTATCGATCCGACCGATGCAGTCGTCAAAATCGTTAAAACTACGATTTGCGGTACCGACTTGGGTATTTGGAAGGGAAAAAACCCTGAAGTTGCCGACGGTCGTATCCTCGGTCATGAGGGCATCGGTATTGTAGAAGAAGTCGGCGATGCTGTAAAAAACATCAAAGTCGGTGATAAAGTCATTATTTCATGTGTCAGCAAATGCTGTACTTGCGACAACTGTAAAATCCAACTTTATTCACACTGCCGCAACGGCGGTTGGATCTTGGGCTATATGATTGACGGTACGCAAGCCGAATACGTCCGTACGCCTTATGCCGACAACAGCTTGGTTCCGCTGCCTGACAACGTCAACGAAGAAGTTGCCCTGCTGTTGAGCGATGCTTTGCCGACCGCCCACGAAATCGGCGTGCAATATGGTGATGTGAAACCTGGCGATACCGTATTCATTGCAGGTGCCGGCCCTGTCGGTATGTCTGCGTTGTTGACTGCACAACTGTATAGTCCTGCCGCCATTATCGTTTGCGATATGGACGAAAACCGCTTGAAACTGGCGAAAGAATTGGGCGCGACCCATACCATCAACCCTGCTTCCGGCGATGTGAGCAAGCAAGTTGCTGACATTGTTGGCGAAGATGGCGTAGATTGCGCCATCGAAGCGGTCGGTATCCCTGCAACTTGGAATATGTGTCAAGATATCGTGAAACCCGGCGGCCATATTGCTGTGGTTGGTGTACATGGTCAATCCGTTGATTTCAAACTAGAAAAACTGTGGATTAAAAACCTTGCCATTACTACCGGCCTGGTTAACGCCAATACCACCGAAATGCTGATGAAAGCCATTTCCAGCAGCTCAGTGGATTACACCAAAATGATGACCCACCATTTCAAATTCAGCGAATTGGAAAAAGCTTACGATGTATTCAAACACGCTGCTGAAAACCAAGCCATGAAAGTGGTTTTGGAAGCGGATTGATTTGAAAATTGCTTAATATGTCGCTGATTATAAAGGCCGTCTGAACATTCAGACGGCCTTTTTGTATGGTTTTATTTTTTCTTCTTCAACCAAACGCCGCTTTCGATATGGTGGGTAAATGGGAATTGGTCGAATAGGGCGGCGCGTTCGATGGTATGGGTTTGACAGAGCGTGTCGAGATTGGCGCGCAGAGTCTCAGGATTGCATGAAATATAGAGGACATTGTCGAATCGGGCAACCAATTTGAGCGTCTCATCATCAACACCGGCGCGTGGAGGATCGACAAAAATAGTTGAAAAATCATAGTTTTTCAAGTCGATGCCTTGTTCTTGCAGGCGGCGGAATTCACGGTTTTGCGTGTAGGCCTCGGTAAACTCTTCCGCAGACAGGCGGGCGATTTTGAGATTGGTAATTTGGTTAGCTTCAATATTCCATTGGGCGGCGTTGACGGAAGTTTTGGAAACTTCGGTTGCCAGTACCTGATTGAAATGTTGCGAAAGCGGCAGGGTGAAATTGCCGTTGCCGCAGTACAACTCAAGCAGGTCTTTGCCTAAGTTTTGCGCGGCATCACACGCCCAAGTCAGCATTTTTTGGCACACTTGGGCATTGGGTTGGGTAAAGCTGCCTTCGATTTGACGATAGCGGAAGGTTTTGCCGTTGACTTCCAACGCTTCGGTCACAAAATCTTGGCTCAATACGATTTTTTGTCCGCGGCTGCGGCCGATGATGTGGATGCCCAAATTGTGCGCCAACTCTTGCGTGGCTTGTTGCCATGCGTCGTTCAGCTTCTTGTGGTAAATCATGGTAACCAGCATTTCGCCGCTTAAAGTGGATAAAAATTCGACAGCGTACCAGCGGTTTTTCAGCTCGGGATGATTGGACGCGGCTTCAATCAGTTTCGGCATCAAGGTATTGATGGATTCGGATGCGGCAGGAAATTGGTCGCAACGGATCAGGCTTGCCCCGCTTGCCTTTTGTCCGCGCTCAAACATGGCGTAAAACATTTCGCCGCCCTCATGCCAGATACGGAACTCGGCGCGCATTCTGTAATGCTGTTCCGGAGATTCAAAGACTTCGATTTCAGGAAAATCCAGTCCTTGGAAAAGTTGCTGAAGATATTGCTTTTTGTCGGCTAGTTGTTGCTGGTAGGCAGTCATTGGGGCAGTCTTTCAGAAAATAATGGCGAATTATAATATAGTTGGCGCAAAGATACGAAAGGCCGTCTGAAACATCGGTTTCAGACGGCCTTTGATTTCAAAGCATCAGCTTGTCAATCAGCCTTGCATTTGTTTGGCTTGAACGGCAGTCAGGGCGATGGTGAAGACGATGTCTTCAATCAATGCGCCGCGGGACAAGTCGTTAACCGGTTTGCGCAAACCTTGCAACAACGGGCCTACGCTCAGGACGTTGGCGCTGCGTTGTACGGCTTTGTAAGTACAGTTGCCGGTGTTGAGATCTGGGAAAACCAAAACGGTTGCTTGACCGGCAACAGCGCTGCCCGGAGCTTTGGATTGACCGATAGATGGAACGGTAGCCGCATCGTATTGCAACGGACCTTCGATGGCCAAATCAGGGCGTTTTTCATTAGCCAGTTTGGTTGCTTCGATTACTGCATCGACATCAGGGCCGCTGCCTGAGTTGATGGTAGAGTAGGAAATCATGGCCACTTTGGGATCGATACCGAAGGCTTTGGCGCTGTCGGCAGATTGGATGGCGATGTCGGCCAGTTGTTCCGGAGTTGGGTTCGGATTAACCGCGCAGTCGGCAAATGCCAATACTTGGTTAGGCAGCAACATGAAGAATACGCTGGATACGAGGCTTGCACCCGGGGCGGTTTTAATCAGTTGCAGGGCAGGGCGGATGGTGTTGGCAGTAGTGTGGACTGCGCCGGAAACCAAACCGTCTACGTCGTTTTGAGCCATCATCATGGTGCCGAGTACGACGGTGTCTTGCAGCTGTTTGCGTGCATCTTCAGGAGTCAGGCCTTTGGATTTGCGCAATTCACACATTGGCTCAACGTATTGCTCAACCAAAGAAGCAGGATCGATGATTTCCAAAGAATCGGGCAGGGAAATGCCGCGTTCTTTCGCTACGGCTTCAACTTCTTTGCGAGTCGCCAATAGTACGCAACGGGCGATGCCTTTTTCGTGACAGATCGCGGCAGCGGCGACGGTGG
>NZ_CATNVN010000025.1:0-16965 GCF_951230505.1 uncultured Neisseria sp. | reverse complement strand
CGGGTTACTTCGTTCAAATCGCTGATGCGGTTGATATCGCGCACGATAATCTGCGACACGACATAACGGCGCAACTCGCGCAACTGCCGCGCTAATTCTTCCTCGTTTTCTTCCACACGGATTTTGTCCCAATCGGCAAAAGCTTGAAAATCAGCTTCGGTCAACGCCTTGTCCAGCATAGGCAGGAAAATTTCGGGCTTGAGTTTGCCGGAATCAAGATTACGGGCGAGAAAAAGGGAATAACGGCGGGCAGTATCAAGGCGGTTCATAATCTTTGCCTGAATAAATAGAAAAGACCATCATAGCAAGCTTTCAGGCCGTCTGAAAGCCACGCTTTCCCCTATCCGTGCAATCGGCTAAAATACCAACTTTGCAACCCATCATAAGGAAACCGCCATGACCCGTATGGTTCACTGCGTCAAACTCGGCAAAGAAGCCGAAGGCATGAAATTTCCGCCGCTGCCCAACGAACTGGGCAAACGCATCTTCGAAAACGTTTCCCAAGAAGCATGGATGGCTTGGACCCGCCACCAAACCATGCTGATCAACGAAAACCGCCTAAGCCTTGCCGATCCGCGCGCACGCGAATACCTCGCCCAGCAGATGGAACAATACTTCTTCGGCGACGGAGCAGATGCCGTACAAGGCTATGTTCCGCAAGAGCCTAAATAAGCATTGAAAAGCCAAGGCCGTCTGAAACCCGATTTTCAGACGGCCTTTAAAATTCCCGATTGCCCCGCATATTAGGCAAATAGAACAGATAAATCATACAAACCCATGATTCTCTGTTAGAATCCAAATTTCATTCATTCTCAATCTATATTGGAGCAAACGCCATGCAAAACGACGTTTACGACTATACCTCGCAAGGCTCGGTTGCCAAAAATACCGTCCTGCAAAAAACCTACCGCCTGCTCGGTCTGTCTTTCATTCCTGCCATTGCCGGCGCATTCTTTTCCGCCAAAACAGGCTTTAACATTTTCGCCATGTTCGGTTCATACTATGTTGCCCTGGCCGCCTTCTTCGGCTTTTTCTACGGCATGACCTTCCTAATCGAGAAAAACCGTTACAGCAACGTCGGCGTAGCCCTGTTGATGATCTTCACTTTCGGCATGGGCCTTGCCATCAGCCCTATGTTGCAATACACCCTAGCGATTAACAACGGCGCGCAAATCGTCGGCACGGCCGCCGCCATGACCGCCGGTGTATTCTTCACCATGTCCGCTATGGCGCGCCGCACCACAATGAACATGAACAAACTCGGCAGCTTCCTCGGTGTCGGTGCGATCGTGCTCATGATTGCCGTTGTGGCCAACATCTTACTCAAGATCCCTGCCCTGAGCCTGACCATCGCGGCCGGCTTCGTTGTCTTCAGTTCCCTGATGATTATGTGGCAGGTGCGTACCGTTATCGACGGCGGTGAAGACAGCCACATCAGCGCGGCGCTGACCATCTTCATCTCCATCTACAACATTTTCAGCAGCCTCTTGAGAATCCTCATCTCTATTAGTGGTGACGACTGATAAAGCCGCAAAGGCCGTCTGAAATTTCAGACGGCCTTTTTGATTTTTGACATCACCGGCAAACTCCCCTATCCTGAACGCCACACAAACCCCATTCCCAACCCAAAATGACCACGACCACTCCGCGCCGTGCCGTGTACGCAGGCAGCTTCGACCCACCCACCCTCGGCCACCTGTGGATGATACAGGAAGCCCAATCCCTCTTTGACGAACTCATCGTCGCCATCGGCACCAATCCCGAAAAGCGCAGCACCTACAGCATAGAAGAACGCCGCGCCATGCTCGATGCCATTACCCACCCCTTCCCCAACGTCCGCATCAGCGTGTTTGAAAACCGCTTTTTGGTCGATTACGCCCGCGAAGCCAAGGCCAATTTCATCGTCCGCGGCATCCGTTCTGCCGCCGACTACGAATACGAACGCTCGATGCGCTACATCAACAGCGACATCGCCCCCGAAATCTCCACCGTCTTCCTGATGCCGCCGCGCGAAATCGCCGAAGTATCCTCCACCATGGTCAAAGGCCTGGTCGGCCCACAAGGCTGGCGCGACATGATAGGCCGCTACCTCCCCGACCCCGTCTATCAAAAAATCCTGCAAGACCACGAAACAAACACATAAAACAAAGGCCGTCCGAACATTTCAGACGGCCTTCCAAATTTCATTGATTATTGACGGGCAGACATCACCGCCTGCAGGTTTTGTTTTAACGTTTCCATGTCCAACCAACCGGCGTTAATAAACAACATCAAAATCACCGTACCCACGCACAACATGCCGATACCATACAACACATAACCCACCAAAACACGGCCTACCGTCGCATTCCCCATCCACATCAAACCGCGTACCTGCACCACAAAAACCCAAGCCTGCCACAACAGCGCAAACGCAGCCAACGCCGGCACATACAACACCAGCAACAGCGGCAGCAGCAACGCCTCAGACACCAAAATAAAGCCCCACAAAGGCAGCTGGGGCGCGCCGTAATAATGCAGCACCTTGCGCATCGAGCGGCTCAACACCACCCATTTCACAATCACCAAAATCACTGACAGGCACACCGCCGCCGCGCCACTGCCAAACAAAGGCGACATGCTGGCCGCGTTCACCACACCCAACAGCAGCAGCACCGCCGCCATCACCAAAGGCGAATACAAATACGTCTCCGGCGAACGATAGCGCAAACGCAAAACATCCCACATATCACGAACAAACACATACAGCATGGCATAAATCCAAAGCAAAAAGCCGATTGTATCTTAGGCCGTCCGAAAATCAAACCGGTAAACCTAAAAACCGCCAATTAAAACGAAAAAATAATTCAATACAAAACAAAATCTTAATTTACCGCCTCAAAAATAAAGCCTGCAAACGCTTGCACAAGACAACGAAATTTGGTTTAATTTACATCTCGCAACGAAACACGCGAAGGCCAGATAGCTCAGTTGGTAGAGCAACGGATTGAAAATCCGTGTGTCGGCGGTTCGATTCCGCCTCTGGCCACCACCAACCGCCTTGAAGCGGTTATTTTTTTATCTATACGATTTGCACGCCATACTTAGCGCAAATCCTGCTCCAGACCATGCGTCCCGATTTCCAAACAAGGCCGTCTGAAAATTTTCAGACGGCCGTTGTTCATGTTGGCATGGCATAAAAATCCGCTTTACCGCCCCATTCCGACAGAATACGGCGCTTCCATCCAAACCGGCTGAAACCTTCGCGAACATACTGAATATGAATAAAGTTCAAGGCAGGTCGGTTTACTATATAATACCGTCCAAACCAACCATAACTTACTCATTGCAGGGAAGATAATGAAAAAAGTGCTGATTGTGCATTACTCGCAAACGGGGCAGCTCTCCAGCCTGGCGCAAAATTTTGCCGCGCCGTTGCAAACAGCCGGTATACAGGTCGATTGCGTCAATATCGTACCGGAGCAGGCATTTCCGTTTCCATGGCCGTTTTGGCGTTTTTTCGATACCTTTCCTGAAACCGTCCATTTAAAACTCGCCCCGATTCTGCCGCCGCAAATCCCATCCGAAGATTACGATGTAGTGGTCATTGCCTACACCGTTTGGTTCCTCTCTCCTTCGCAACCGATTACTGCCTTTTTGCAACGCGAAGAAACGCGCCGCCTGCTGGACGGCAAACCGGTCATCACGCTTATCGGCTGCCGCAATATGTGGCTGTGCGCGCAGGAAAAAATGAAATCTTTGCTGAAACAAAACGGTGCCAAACTCATCGGCAACATCGTAAAAATCGATGACTGCAACAGCGCGGCAAGTTTCATTACCACGCCCGCATGGATGCTGACCGGCGACAAATGCTATTTCCGCTCCCTACCCTCCGCCGGCATTGCTGAAGAAGAATTGGCGGATGCGGCGCGGTTTGGTACGAAATTGCGCGATACACTATTGAACCAACAGCCTTTGGACGAAACCCTATTTCAAAATATGGGCGCAGTGACGGTTAATGAAAAACTGATTTTCAGCGAACGCGCCGCCGGTCGCAGCTTCTTCATCTGGGGCAAGCTTTTGATGGCGGCAGGCCGTATTTCTCCGCTTTTGCGCCGTGCGCTGCTGTGCTTCTACATCGTCTTTTTATTGGCGATGATTTTGGTGGTTTTACCCATCAGTGTAATTTTGAAAAAACTGCTGCATCCGCTGCTCAAAGGCCGTCTGAAAAAGCTGGCGGACTATTATGAACAACCGTCAGGCAGATGATACGTTTCAGACGGCCTCAAACCAGGAATCCATCATGCCCGAAGTTATCCACTACCCCGAACGCCGTCGCTTTCAAATCGACATTGACGGTTTGGAAGCAGGCTATATCAGCTATACCGAACATAACGGCGGCTGGGACGTAAACCATACCGTGGTCTCGCCCAACTTCCGTCATCGCGGCATTGCCAAACTGCTGGTGAGCACGCTGATGGAGTACGCCGAAACACACCACATCCCGTTGACTGCAAGCTGCGACTACGCGGCGCGGTTTATCGGTTGATTATTTTGACAACCACATCATGACATCGAATAACACACTCAAAGACGTTTATCTCAACCGCGTTTCTGCCTTCTTGCCCAATGCCCCTGTCGGCAATGACGAAATGGAAGCCGTCCTCGGCATGGCAGGCGATGTGCCTTCACGCGTGCGCCGTATGATTTTGCGTTCCAACGGCATTTTGTCGCGCCACTACGCCATCGATCCCGAAAGCCGCCGCACGACGCACACCAATGCCGAATTGGCCGCCGAAGCGGTCAACGGCCTGTTTGCCCAAGGCGTTCCTGCAGAAGCCATCGGCAGCCTGGCCTGCGC
Source organism: uncultured Neisseria sp. (assembly GCF_951230505.1). Taxonomy (NCBI): domain Bacteria; kingdom Pseudomonadati; phylum Pseudomonadota; class Betaproteobacteria; order Neisseriales; family Neisseriaceae; genus Neisseria; species uncultured Neisseria sp. The sequence goes on along the minus strand of NZ_CATNVN010000025.1, from coordinate 12,125 downwards.
CACTTCCTATCCCGACCAAACCATGCCCGGACACGGCGTGATGGTGCACGGTTTGCTGGATATGCCGCCTTGCGAAGTATTCAGCATGGCAGGCGTATGCGCGGCAGGTATGGCGGCAATGAAACACGCCTACAACGCCGTGCGCACCGGCGAACACGCACATGCGGTTTCCGTTGCCTCCGAAAACGCCTCGGCGGTCATGCGCGGCGAAGTGTTCCAAAGTGAAACCGACCATAAAAAACTGGAAAACGCTTCCCCCGAAATCGGGTTTGAAAAAGACTTTTTGCGCTGGATGCTGTCTGACGGCGCAGGCGCGGTGTATCTGTCCGACCGCCCCAATTCAGACGGCCTCAGCCTGAAAATCCATTGGATAGACCTGCTTTCCTACGCCAACGAAATGCCGCCCTGCATGTATGCCGGCGCAGAATTCCGCGACGGCGTATTTGAAGGCTGGAAACACGCCGATGCCGATTACGGCCGCCGCCACAGTCTGATGGCAGTCAAGCAGGACGTCAAACTGCTGAACGAAAACATCGTCCTCTATACGGTGGAAAAACCCCTCTCCCAAATCGCCGCCAAACACGGCATCCGCGCCGAAGAAATCGATTGGTTCCTGCCCCACTACTCTTCCGGCTTTTTCCGCGACCGCCTTTCAGACGGCCTGAAAAACATCGGCTTCGACATTCCGCAGGAAAAATGGTTTACCAATCTGCACAGCAAGGGCAACACGGGTTCGGCCTCGATTTACATCATCCTTGAAGAATTTTTGCGCACTTTCCCCATCGAACACGGCCAAAAAATCCTGTGTTACGTTCCGGAAAGCGGCCGTTTTTCAACATGTTTCATGCTTTTGGAAGCAGTAAAGGCCGTCTGAATGAAAATTGACGACATCCCTCAAGACAACAGCGCCAGCTACCACGGCCACCGCAAAGTCATCTACGGCACCCGCGACGGCCACTACGAAGCGGCCACCAGCAACGGTTGGCAGGACGAAGCCTACGCCACCGAAATGGCGGTATGCGAACTCAATACCCAAACGCAGGCCGCGCGCGAAGCCGTCGAAAAAGGCGAATATTCGCCGCTGTACTACCATATGTTCCGTTGCCGTTATGATGAAACCGGCTTGGCCATGGCAGCAGGCGTATGGAAATGGCAGCTGCGCCGGCATTTCCGTCCCGAAGTATTCGCCAAACTACCGGCCAAAACCCTGCAAAAATACGCCGATGCCTGCCAAATCAGCATAGACGGCCTCAAACAAACCGATATTTAAAGTCCCTCATGATTACCCTGCATTCTCTCGATCAATCCCGTGCCCTGCGCATTGTTTGGCTGCTTGAAATCCTCGGTACGCCCTACCGCCTGCAAACCTACCGCCGCCATCCCGACACTTTGCTCGCCCCTGACGAACTCAAAGCCATCCATCCCTTGGGCAAATCGCCTTTATTGGATGATGACGGCTTTATCTTGGCGGAAAGCGGCGCGATTACCGACTATCTGATTCAAACCTACGGCAACGGCCGTCTGATGCCCGAACGCGGCAGCCGCGAATACTGGCAATATCAACGCTGGCTGCATTATGCCGAAGGTTCGCTGATGCCGTTATTGCTGCTCGGACTGGTGTTCCGCCGGATTGAAAGCGCGCCCATGCCGTTTTTCGTCAAACCGATTGCCCGCAAAATCAGCGGCAGCGTCAAAAGCAGCTTTATCCATCCGCAAGCCGCCCTGCATCTTGCCCATATTGACAGCGAGCTGGAAAACCGCGAATGGTTGGTCGGCAACAGCCTCAGCGGTGCCGACATCATGATGAGCTATCCGCTGCAAGCCGCGGCCGACCGCTTCGATTTCGCCGATTACCCCAATATCCGCGCTTATTTGCAGCGCATCGAGGCGCATGAAGCCTACCGCCGCGCCGTTGAAAAAGCAGGTTCGCCTTTATTGAAACTCGACCAATAAAACAAGGCCGTCTGAAACGTTTTCAGACGGCCTGAAACCTTGGTTCACTTATCGAATAGCTTTGCAGCAAACGGCGTTTTTACCCAAGTGCCGCCCGAGTGCTTTGTTCCCCCTCGCCGTTCCACTATAATGGCAACCCATATCCTTCTAAAAAAATAACACCATGCCAACCGACAACCGCCCGACTCTTGCCATCGACACCAGCACATCCTTTCTGTCCATCGCATTGGAACATCAAGGCGAAATCCGCCTGTTTCATGAAAACGTCGGCACCAAGCAATCCGAACAAATCCTGCCGCAAATCGAGCGCCTCTTTAAAGAAGCAGGCATCACGGCCGCCGATTTGGGCTGCATCGTTTATGCACAGGGCCCCGGCGCATTTACCGGCCTGCGTATCGGCGCGGCGGTTGCACAAGGTTTGGCCACGCCGTTTGACACGCCCATGATCGGCATTCCCTGCCTCGATGCCGCCGCTTCGCTGTTGCCACCATCAAGCTGTGTACTGGCAGCCACAGATGCGCGTATGGGCGAAGTGTTCTACGCATGGTTTGATACGCAAAACCACGTCCGCTTGAGCGATTACACGGTTGGCAAAGCCTCCGCCATTGCCGCGCCCGAAGGCCAAACGCCTAGCGGCGGCATCGGTAATGCCTTTGCCCTCGCCGACAAACCGCCTTTTGACGGTCAAGCCGATATGCCGACCGCCGCCGACTATCTTAAACTTGCCCGCAGCGGCCGCTATATTGCTACTGACGCGGCACACGCCGAGTTGCTCTACATCCGCAACAAAATTGCCCTGACCGCGCAAGAGCAAGCCCAACAAAAGGCCAAACCGTGAACCTGCGCCCAGCCGTACTTGCCGACTGCCCCACCCTTGCCGCCATCGACGCACAAGGCAATCCCTCGTCGTGGACGGCGCAACAGTTTGAGTCGGCGGTTCAACACCATCCCGACAGCGTTTGGCTCAGCCAGACCAACCACCAAATTACCGGCTTTATCGTGTGGCAAACCGTGTTTGACGAATCCGAGCTGCACCTGATTGCCGTTGCGCCAGAATACCGCCGACAAGGCATTGCATCCGCCCTGCTACAACACTGGCAAAACGCAGTGCAACAGCAAGACGCAACCCGATTGCTGCTCGAAGTCCGCGCAAGCAATGAAACCGCGCAACAGCTCTACCGCAAACACGGCTTCCAAACCTGCGGTCGCCGCAAAAACTACTACGCCCTGCCCGACGGTGGCAGCGAAGATGCCGTATTGATGGAGAAATCATGTTAAGCAGCCGCTATCTGCACCTGCACGAAGCCTTGGGCTTGGGCCCGATGTGGCTGAACCGAAACGCCAAAATCATCCATGCCGCGCCTCAAACCGCAACATCAGCCGCACCCGTCCGCCCCAAAACCATTGCTGCCGATACCGCGCAAACCGTGCGCACTTTATCCGCAGGTGCCCATCAGGCACGCACTGCCGCCATCGCTACTGCGCAAGCGGCCAAACCGGCTGTCCGCGCTCCCGAAGCAGCACCCAAAGCCATTGCCGAAACACCGACAAAAACAGAAAAAGCCGCGCATTCAGACAATCTGCCCCGCCTTGACGTAACCATCAGGCCGTCTGAAATCATGGTGGTCAGCATTTGCCCGTCCACCGAAGACAGCCTGCACGGTACACTGTTTAGCGGCGATGTCGGCACGCTTCTCGACAACATCCTCGCCGCCATCGGCCTCAAGCCCGAGCAGGCGCACAAAACCGCATGGGTCAAAACCGCGCCCGTATTCACTGCCCTGCCCGATGCCGAACACATCCGCTCCGAGCTTGCCGAAATGCAAAACGAGCTGACCGCTTCGCAAGCGCGCGCAGTATTGTTCCTCGGCAAAATCTTCGACAGCCCCGACATGATCGGGCTGATGAACGAATTGTGCGCAGAGCGGCCGCATTTCGTCATTCCCCACCCCGCCCGCCTGCTGATGCAGCCGCAACTCAAAGCGCAGGCATGGCAAATCTTAAAGCCATTGAAACAGCTTTTGGCCAAGGCCGTCTGAACATTCTGTTCAACCTGAAATCAGGTTTTTCACCAACAAAAAAGGGCGTGTTCGACACGCCCTAATGTTTTTCAATATTCCGCCGAATGCCAGAAAGGCTGACCCACCGTCGGCGTACTGGCGCGCGCTTTCTCACGCGCCTCCACAGGTTCCGCCTCATAAGCCAGACGGCCCGACTCGACCGCAAGCGCAAAAGCGCGTGCCATATTGACCGGATCGCCACTTCGGGAAACGGCGGTATTCAATAACACGCCGTCAAAACCCCATTCCATCACTTGCGCCGCCTGCGAAGGCAAACCCAACCCCGCATCGATAATCAACGGCGTGTTGGGCAGACGTTCGCGCAGGACTTTCAGCGCATAAGCATGAACCGTGCCCAGTCCCGTGCCAATCGGCGCCGCCCACGGCATCAACGCCTGACAGCCTGCGTCGAGCAGTCGGCGGCAGGCAATCAGGTCTTCGGTGCAATAAGGCAGTACTTTGAAGCCGTCTTTAATCAGGATTTCCGCCGCCTCGACCAGTTGGAACACGTCGGGCTGCAACGTGTCATCATCGCCGATAAGTTCGAGCTTAATCCAATCGGTATCAAACACTTCGCGCGCCATTTGCGCAGTGGTCACAGCTTCCTGTACGCTTTGACAGCCTGCGGTATTGGGCAACACAGGCACACCCATTTCTTCCAACAACGACCAAAAACCCTGCCCGTGCGCTTCGCCGCCGCTGCCGGCGCGGCGCAATGAAACGGTAATCATCGCCGGTTGCGCGATTTGAACAGACTGCTTGAGGATTTCCGGCGTCGGATAAGCAGCCGTACCGAGTAGCAGCCGTGAAGGGAAAGTTTCTCCATATAGGGTAAACATGATGGATTCCTTTGTAATATTATTTTTGGGGCGATAGCCTTCTGAAAAATCGGTTCAGATAGTTTCCAAATAGTTTTCAAGTCCTTCCGCGACCTTAGTCGGAATAAACTCGGTAATTGTGTATTTCGCTACGCCTTCTCGGTGAAATGGGTCTTCTGCAATTAACTTTTCCACCTGTTCCCTGCCTGATGCTTTCATCAGGATAATGCCGCCTGTCCGCGGCTGTTTGCGTCCAGACATCACAAATACACCTGCTTGATAATACCGTTCAAGATACGCAATATGCTCGGACAGGTAGGTTTCAACCGCAGCCAAGTCTTTAATATATTCCAACGATACGATAAACATTTCTTTTCCTTTTCTCAGCATTAAACCAATAGCGCAGCTATACACGCAGTAAAACCGCTTATCCGCCGACTACGGGGCGCACAATGTCCACTTTGTCGTTTTCGTTTAAAACCGTTTCCGCATACGCGCCTTTGGCGACAAACTGGGTATTGACGGCAACGGCAAACGGTTTCTGCGGCGCGGTTTGGGCGATAAGGTCGGCAACGGTTGTGCCGTTTAATGTGATGGCTTCATTGTTTAATATAATCTTCATAATGCTGCTCCTCTTGTCAGACTTCTTATTTTCAGACGGCCTTATTCATCCCACAAAGCCTGAAACGCTTTAACCACGGCTTCGGGATTTTCCGCTTCGGTAACGGCGCGGACGACGGCGAGGGAGGAAACGCCGGTGGCAAGTACATCTTCAGCGTTGTTCAAATCGATGCCGCCGATGGCGACGACGGGTATGCCGCGAGCCTGTTTCACATATTCGCGCAGTTTCTCCAAGCCTTGCGGGGCGGTGGGCATTTGTTTGGTCGTGGTCGGAAAAATCGCGCCGCTGGCGACGTAGCTAGGTTGTACGGACAAGGCGCGATCGAGTTCGGCAACAGAGTGCGTACTCAAGCCCAAGCGCAAACCGGCAGCTTCAATCGCGGCTAGGTCGGCAGTGTCCATGTCTTCCTGCCCGAGATGCACGCCGTATGCACCTGCGGCAATCGCTTCGCGCCAGTGGTCGTTGATGAAAAGCTGGGTTGCACTGTTTTGACAGGCTACGACGCAACGTTCGATTTCGCGTTTCAACTCGTCGCCATGCAGGATTTTACAGCGCAGTTGCACCGTGTCGGCACCTGCTTTGACCATGCGCTCGACCCAGTCAGCAGTGGGAACAACGGCGTAAAATTTCAGGGGAGATTTGAGTGGCGGGAAGGTCATAACGGCTCCGAAAGGAATAATTCGTTGTTATATTATCAGAAAAGGCCGTCTGAATAATATTTGTTTTCAGACGGCCTGATTGAAAAAATGAATATTGCCCTATTCGGCTTTGGCTTTATAAAAATATGAACATACTGATGGGTTATCAAAATGAGTGCCATATTGGCGCCCCACATTCGGAGACCCAACCCATGAAAAAAATTTCTCTTGTTAGCCGCCCTTCCCTTACTGTTTACCACTTATTCAAATGCCGCCACGCCTAAAGCGGAAGCTTCAAAACCAGCTTCGGCACACAAACAAACCAAGCAGCGTTTTTCCGGCAAAATCACCGGCTATCAAACCGCCGAGCATTTGTTCTCCGTACGCAAGGGCGACCGCCTGCGCATCAGTAAAACCGGCAGCCCTAACGCCTATTTCAACGTATGGGCACCCAAAGACGATGAAGCCGTATTTAACGGTTCGGCACAAGGCGATAAATTTGACGGTATCGCTACCCAATCGGGCAAATATAAAGTGCAGGTCTATATGATGCGCGCCCAAGCCCGCCGTAACACTACTGCCCATTACGCCGTAAACGTCATCAAAAACTAAGGGGCTGACGTAGATTAGCCCTAAATTCCACACCAATCTCGCAGGATTTTAAGCTGTTGAGACGGTGTGCCGAAGTTAAATCGAAATTCGCATTCTTTCAAGAACAGCGGGAAAGATTTGCGATCGATTCCGTTGTATTTTCGCAAGAAACGTTTTGCCTGATTCCAAAAATTCTCAATGCCGTTAATGTGGTTCTGACGGTCGACAAATTCCTTGGAATGGTTGATGCGGTAATGGATAAAACCGCTCACGTCCAACTTATCATAGCTGCTCAGGCTATCCGTGTAAACAATGCTGTCCGGCATGATTTTCTTTTTGATGACAGGGAATAACGTTTCAGACTTGGCATTATCCACCACAACGGTATAGACCCGTCCGTTGCGTTTCAGAATGCCGAAGACAACCACTTTTCCTGCCGCACCTCGACCACGTCTGCCTTTACGCTGTCCGCCGAAATAGCTTTCGTCCAGCTCGACAGAGCCCTCGAAAACCTCATCGGCAGCCAAGGCCAAATGATGGATGATGACATACATATTTTGCGGTAGAATAGAGTTATTTATCCTGCGACTAGGTAGAAGGCGCGGAAAGTCCGGCAGAACTGGTCAGCCTGATTGAAAGCGGCGACTACGAAGCCCTGCTTGCCGAAGATTCGGACGAACATGGCCAAGGCCACGAACATCATTGCGGCTGCGGCTGTTCCCTCGGCTGAGTCAGCCTGCCCATATTATCTACCGCCTCGATTTTCATATTAAAAGGAGACTTACCAGCATGATAAGCAAAGCAAAATTCAATACCGTTGTCGGCAGCATAGGAGCGGCAATAGGTATTTTCGTATTTGTCGCCTATATCCCCCAAATTATCGCCAATATGCAAGGGGCAAAGGCGCAGCCGTGGCAACCCCTGTTTGCAGCAGTATCCTGTCTGATTTGGGTTTTGTACGGTTGGAGCAAAGAACCCCGGAAAGACTGGATTCTGATTATACCCAACGCAGTCGGCGTGATATTGGGATTTCTGACTTTTCTGACTTCGCTTTAAACAAGGGGCTAATCTACGTCAGCCCCAAAACTAAACGCCCTCATGATGTAAAGCTTTAAAAAACAGCAAAGGCCGTCTGAAAATTGAAATTTCAGACGGCCTTTTAAACGGTTTGAAAAGGACGTATCGAACACGTCTTTTTTTTCCTATTACAACAGGAACATGGTTGCTAATCCCAAGAAAATCAGGAAGCCGCCGGAGTCGGTAACCGCGGTAATCAGCACCGAGCTGCCCAATGCCGGGTCGCGTCCGGCTTTGTCCATCATGACGGGAATGAGGACGCCGACGGTCGCGGCCAGCAAAAGGTTCAAGGTCATCGCGGCCACCATGACCAAACCGATGCCGATGTTGCCGTAGAGCAGCCATGAAATCACGCCCATTACCGTGCCCCAAATAATGCCGTTGACGAGGGCGACGCCGACTTCTTTTTTCAGCAGGCGGCCTGCCTGCGTACTGGTCATTTGTCCCATTGCCATGGCGCGGACGATCATGGTGATGGTTTGGTTGCCGGAGTTGCCGCCGATGCCGGCGACGATGGGCATCAGCGCAGCCAGTGCGACGATTTTCTCGATACTGCCTTCAAATGCGCCAATTACGCGGCTGGCGATAAAGGCGGTACACAGGTTGATGGCAAGCCACATCCAGCGGTTTTTCACCGAGTCCCAAATCGGGGCGAACAAGTCCTCTTCTTCTTGCAAACCGGCCATGTTAAACATGTCGGCTTCGGATTCTTCACGGATCACGTCCACCATTTCGTCAATGGTGATCCTGCCGATCAGCTTTTTGTTTTCATCGACAACCGGCGCGGTGACCAAGTCATAACGTTCAAACGCCTGTGCCGCTTCTTCCACGTCGTCTTCGGGACGGAAGCGCACGACATCGGTGGCCATCACGTCCGCCACCATGTCTTCGGGGTCGGCGACCAAGAGTTTGCGGATGGGCAGCACGCCTTGCAACACGTCGTTTTCATCAACCACGAAAATCTTGTCGGTATGGTCGGGCAGGCTGTCGAAACGGCGCAAGTAGCGCAACACGACTTCACACGCCACATCGGCGCGGATGCTGACCAATTCAAAGTCCATAATCGCGCCGACTTGGTTGTCTTCGTAAGACATCGCCGCTTTGACCTGCTCGCGTTCTTCTTCATCACGCGTTTGCAGCGCTTCGTACACCACTTGGTGCGGCAGGTCGTCTGCCAGCTCTGCCAATTCGTCTGCATCCAAATCATCGACGGCGGCCAACAGCTCGTCTTTGTCCATGGACTCGATCAGCGTTTCGCGTACGGCGTCGGATACTTCCAGCAATACTTCGCCGTCGTCTTCCGGGGCGACCAAAAGCCAGACGATGTTACGCTCGCGCGGCGGCAGGGATTCCAAGACGGCGGCCACGTCGGCAGGGTGCAGCTCGGCCAAGAGGACGGTCAGCTCGGTGAACTTGTCGCGCAGGCTTTCGTCTTCAATCGGCACGCCTGCTTCGATTTGTTCAAAGGACGGCTCGAGGATTTCGCATAAGGCGTGGATGCGGTCGATATCGTCAGAGATGCGATCGTCAGAAATGCGGTCTTCCACCGCTTCATTGTCGGGGGTATGGTCGAGATTCGGAGGGGTTTGTTCGATGCTCATAAATGCTCCGCCCGCCGGACGCGGGGAGGCATTTCGGCGGGATGATTATGGTTGTTGTGTGTCTGATGGGAAGTTCAAAGGCGAACTGGGAAGGTCCATAATTCGAGCCTGCTGAGAGGCGCAGAGTTGTAAACGGTGCATATTCTACTCTTTTTTAGGCCGTTTTACCATTTTTAACGGGAAAGGCCGTCTGAAACCGGGTGATGGCAATACCTTTTTTTTCAGACGGCCTGATGATTTGATTTTATTTGTTTCGCCTGCCGAACGCTTCCCTGACCACGTCCAACCAAGCCCTTAAGGCCGGCGTCGGGCGTTGGTGTTTTTTCCATGCCATGGTGAGCTGCCAGCGGATTTCGGGTTCGACCAAAGGAATGGCGGCAAAGACATCGGGATTGATTTTTCGGGCATAGTATTCGGGCAACAAGGCAATGCCCATATTGTGCGCCACCATGTCGGCGACCAAATTCCATTGTCCGGTACGGCAGACAACGTTGGGCGTAAAACCTTGATTGCGGCAGGCCGTCTGAATGGTTTCGTTGAGGGAAAAGCCTGCGCCGAACAGAATGAAGGGCTCGTGTTGCAGGCTTTTGAGCGTCAGCGCATCGTGTCTCGCCCGATTTTTCGGCATCAAGACCACCAGCGGATAGTCGCACAACGTGATGCTATCGAAGTCTTCGTGAACCGGCGCGAGCAGCTGTCCGGCATCGAGTTCGTTGTTGCGCAATGATTGCTCGATGGCGAGCGAGCCTTGTTCCAAAAACGACAATTCGATGTCCGGCCATTTTTGGTGGAAATCAAACAGCGCATGACTGAGCAAATCGCTGCCAAACAAAGCCAAGCCCAAACGCAGCGTCCCGCTTTTGACATGGCGGTAATCGTCAATGCGGGCCAGCAGCAAATCGCGTTCGTGCAAAAGGTTTAACGCATGGCGATAGACTTCTTCGCCGATTGCGGTCGGCTGCACCTGCCGCTTTTTGCGTCCGTTTTCTTTGCACAAAAGCGGCACGCCCAATTCTTCTTCCAAAGCCTGAATGATTTTGCTGACCGTCGGCTGCGTCAAATTCAACGCGGAAGCTGTGGCCGAAAAACTTTGCAGGCGGATGAGTTCGGCAAAACAATACAGGCTTTTGAAATCCATTATTCCTCTAAGGCATGATTATTCGTTTAATAATTCATATTATGCAGAAACCAGGTTTCTATAATCAAGCCTTTCATTCAACACACACCCATATCATGGATTCCCTCACCAGATTTTTTCAGACGGCCTTGCAGCTTGCCATCATCGGCGCAGTATGGGGCGTTTCCGACCTTATCGTCCGCTTCACGCATCTGCCTATTTCTTCAGGCGTATTGGGCTTGTTCCTCATGCTCGCCCTTTTGGGGCTCGGCATCATCCGCCCGGGCATGGTTGACCGCGGCGCAAAATGGGCATTGGGCGAACTCGTCTTTTTCTTCATCCCCATCATGGTTTCCGTCTTGCAATATCAAGACCTGCTGATGTCCGAAGGTTGGCAGCTGATTTTGACCATCGCCGTCGGCACCGCGCTCGTGATGATCAGCACCGCCCTGACCCTCGATTTCTGCTACCGCTGGAAACGCCGCCTCTACAAAAAACTCCACTCCTAAAAATAGAGAATAAAAATGGACTACACCGCCCTCGCCTGCTTCATCTGGACTTGCTTTGCCTATGTCGTTGCCAAAAAAATCCACCGCAAAAAACCCTTAATGATTTTCTCCCCCGTCGTTACCGTCTCCGTCAGCACCATCCTCCTGCTGCTGGCATTCGGCGTCAATTACGACACCTACCATAAATATACCCAAGGCATCGTCTTCCTGCTCACCCCGGTTACCGTTGCCTTTGCCATCCCCATTTATGAAAACCGCGAAGTCATCCGCCGCCAACTGCCCATCCTCTCCATCGCCATTATGGTGGGCATGTTTTTCGGTGTAGTCAGCGCATTCCTCATGAGCCATATGTTCCACTTCAACAACGAAGTGACCAACAGCCTGATGGCGCGTTCTATCTCCACGCCGTTTGCCGTCGTCCTTGCCAGCGAAATCCACGGCTCCGCCTCGCTCGTTTCTCTGTTCACCATCATCACCGGCTTTGTCGGCATGATATTCGGCGACCTGTTTTTGGCCTTTACCCGCATCCGTTTCCACACCGCCAACGGCGTGGCATTCGGCAATGCCGCCCACGGCTTCGGCACATCGCGCGCCGGACAACGCCACGAAACCGAAGGCGTGATGGCCAGCCTGACCATGATTTTGGCCGGACTGTTTATGGTATTGTTTGGCCCGACCATGGTGCATTTGGTAATTTGGATGATGAGTTAGGCTTCGTCCTGATGACCATACACAAAAAGGCCGTCTGAAACACATATCGGTTTCAGACGGCCTTTTATATTATGGAACGATTACAGTTTGAAAATAGAAGCCTCTGCTAAATCATGAATGGTATCCAACGCAGATGAACCTGTACCATTGCTTGAATAGGTCGCATTGTCTGCGGAAAGACCGGCAGAAGAATCAAGAAGATCAGCCTCACCAAAGGCACGGCTCAAAAGTTCATCACCATCGAAAGCTTTAGATTCCAATATCGGCTTCGCGACCGGCTGCGCAGGCTCGAAACCTTCCCACTCACGCGGATCGAGGCGGATGATATGGTCATCATCATAGCCGTCATTAGGCCCTTTGCCTTCTCCTGAAAAAGTACCGTCCCATTCGCGCGGATCGAGGCGGATGGTATGGTCATCATCATAGCC
>NZ_CATNVN010000024.1:0-17137 GCF_951230505.1 uncultured Neisseria sp. | reverse complement strand
CCGTACTTTCAATCCGCTCCAACAAAGCAGCGCCCAAACCCTCGCTCTTCGCCGCGCCGGCACAATAAACCGCATCCGGCTCGCGTTCCAAATATCGGCTGATTTGTTCCTGCGACAACTGGCGCATGGTAACCACCGTATGATCGACATGATGCTGAACCTTGCCCGTAGCAGTATTCAAAAGCACGATTGCGCTGTAAAATTCAATCCGTTTTCCGCTTAAGTTTTCCAGCATCTGTTGTGCATTTGCGACGTTCATCGGTTTGCCCAACTGCCGTCCTTCGCACCATGCGACTTGGTCTGCGCCGATAATCAGCGCAGCAGGGAAAGCTGCCGCCAATGAACGGGCTTTGCCTTTAGCCAAACGCAGCGCCGTCTCGCCCGCATGCTCGCCTTCAATAGGCGTTTCGTCAAAATCAGGCGATGCCGTCTGAAAATCGATACCCAAACGGCGAAGCTGTCCGCAGCGGAAAACCGAACTCGACCCTAAAACCAAAGGCAGTTTTACTTCCATATTTTTACTTAAAAACATTGACGTTAGACCGCCGAAATTATATCATACTCCGTTTATGTCATACCCTAATTTGATTGACCCAGAAGTTTTCGCCGCCGAAGGGCAGAATCTGCAAGGCAGCTTCCTGCTCGAAGAATTGGATGAACGAGTCAGTTCGCACGATTATCCGGCCGACAAACAGGCGCGCGTGTCGTTTACGCTGCAAGGCGGCCGCGACCGGCTGCAACGTCTGTTTCTCGATTTGAACGTCAAAGCCGACATGCCCCTGATTTGCCAGCGCTGCATTACGCCCATGCCGTTTCTGCTCGATGAAACCAGCCGTATCGTCTTGTTTGCCGATGAAGAGAGTTTGGACGAAGCCATGCTTGCCGATGAAGAATTGGAAGGTATGCTGCTCGAAAAAGAGCTAGACGTACGAACTCTGGTCGAAGACCAAATCCTGATGTCGCTCCCTTTCTCCCCTCGACACGAAGACTGCGGCAACAATGGGACACTGGAAGAAGTCAATCGGGACAAACCAAACCCCTTCGCTGTTTTAGCAGGTTTGAAAAGCAGTTAATTAGGACACAGTTTATTTATTTAGGAGCTTGAAATGGCCGTTCAACAAAACAAAAAATCCCCTTCCAAACGCGGTATGCACCGTTCACACGACGCTCTGACTGCGCCTTCTCTGTCTGTCGACAGCGCAACCGGCGAAGTGCATCGTCCACACCACATTTCTCCAAACGGTATGTACCGTGGCCGTAAAGTGGTAAAAGCTAAAGGCGAATAATCCGTTCGTCTGACTGAAAAAGCCAGAATATTGCCATGCAATGACTGGCTTTTTTGCATTGCACCCTGTATTTTCCTCTTCGGAAGCACACCATGAAACGTAAAATCTGGTACACCTACGACGACATCCACCGCGTAATCAAAGGATTGGCGGAAAAAATCCAAAACTCCGGCACCAAATACGATGCCATGATTGCCATTGGCGGCGGCGGTTTTATCCCTGCCCGCATGTTGCGCTGCTTCTTGGAAATCCCGATTTACGCCGTGACCACAGCCTACTACGACAACGATCACGAAGGTCAAGTGACCGAGGAAGTGAAAAAAGTCCAATGGCTCGATCCCGTTCCCGATGTACTGAAAGGCAAAAACGTACTGGTTGTTGACGAAGTGGACGACAGCCGCGTTACCATGGAATTCTGCCTGAACGAATTGTTGAAAGAAGATTTCGGCACCATCGGCGTGGCAGTATTGCATGAAAAAATCAAAGCCAAAGTCGGCAAGATTCCCGAAGGCATCCCTTATTTCAGCGGCATTACCGTGGAAGACTGGTGGATCAACTATCCTTGGGACGCGCTAGACATCGACGAACACAACAAATTGGCCGTGCAAAACCAATAAATTTGGTACGACCGTCGCAACAAGCCTTTTCATCTGATTTTCAATTCAATCTCCTGAAAATCAGATGAGCGTGCTTGTCCGATTATTTGAGGCCGTCTGAAACACACAAACCGGAGAACAACATGATTACACTGGCCGTAGATGCCATGGGCGGAGATGCAGGCCTTGCGATTACCGTCCCCGGTGCAGTGGATTTCCTGAAACAACAATCCGACGTACATCTGATTATGATCGGAGATGAAGCAGCAGTCCGCCAAGCATTAAGCTCGGCAGGCGCGCCTATGGACCGCATTACCGTCTGCCATGCAGCGCAAGTTGTCGAAATGGATGAAGCGCCGCAATCTGCGCTGAAAAATAAAAAAGAATCATCCATGCGCATCGCCATCAACCAAGTCAAAGAAGGCAATGCGCAAGCCGCCGTATCGGCAGGCAATACCGGCGCACTGATGGCGACCGCCCGATTCGTCCTCAAAACCATTCCCGGCATTGAGCGCCCTGCCATCGCCAAATTCCTGCCATCCGACAGCGAACACGTTACTCTAGCTTTAGATTTAGGGGCCAACGTCGATTGTACGCCCGAACAACTGGTTCAATTTGCCATCATCGGCAGCGAGCTGGTACACGCGCTGCACCCTGAAAAAGGCAGCCCGCGCGTCGCCCTTTTGAACGTCGGTACAGAAGACATCAAAGGCACGGATGCCGTCAAACAAACCTTTAAACTGTTGAGCAGCAGCAAACTCAACTTCATCGGCAATATCGAAAGCAACAGCGTTTTGTATGGCGAAGCTGATGTCGTTGTCGCAGACGGGTTTGTCGGCAACGTTATGCTCAAAACCATCGAAGGCGCAGTTAAGTTCATGAGCGGCGCCATCCGCCGTGAATTCCAAAGCACCCTGTTCAACAAACTTGCCGCCATTGCCGCCCTGCCCGCGCTCAAAGGTTTGAAAAGCAAATTGGATCCGCGCAAATTTAACGGCGCCATCCTGCTTGGTTTACGCGGTATCGTGATTAAGAGCCACGGCGGAACCGACGAAGTCGGCTTCCGTTATGCTTTGGAAGAAGCCTACCACGAAGCCAAATCCGCCGGACTTGCACAAATCGAACAAGGCGTAGCCACCCAATTGGCTGCTTTGGAAGCCGCCAAAGCAGCAGCCGAACTGGAAGAAACCGCTGCTCCAACAACGGAAGCTTAAGGCTGATATACACAGGCCGTCTGAAACTCCAAAATGTTCAGACGGCCTGTTTTTATCTTTAATCACCGACTTCATTCTTAATATTGGGAATTTTCCCATTTTCGCTTACAATACCCGACTATCTGAATCAACTCTCTAAAAAGGCCGTTCTCATGCAATATGCCAAAATTTCCGGTACAGGCAGCTACCTTCCTGCCAACCGCGTCAGCAATGACGACCTTGCCAAAAAAGTGGACACTTCCGACGAGTGGATTACCACGCGTACAGGTATCAAATTTCGCCATATTGCAGACGACAGCGAAAAAACCAGCGACTTGGCCGCCGAGTCAGCGCGCCACGCCTTGGCAGATGCTAATTTACAGGCTGACGATATCGATCTGATTATCGTCGCCACAGCCACTCCCGATATGCAGTTTCCTTCTACGGCAACCATCGTGCAGCAAAAATTGGGTATTGCCAACGGCTGCCCTGCCTTTGACGTACAAGCTGTGTGCGCCGGTTTTATGTATGCCCTGACCACTGCCAATGCCTATATCAAAAGCGGCATGGCGAAAAACGCTTTGGTTATCGGCGCTGAAACCTTCAGCCGCATCGTCGATTGGAACGACCGCACCACCTGCGTCCTCTTTGGTGATGGTGCTGGCGCGGTTGTCTTAAGCGCATCTGACGAACCGGG
Source organism: uncultured Neisseria sp. (assembly GCF_951230505.1). Classification (NCBI taxonomy): domain Bacteria; kingdom Pseudomonadati; phylum Pseudomonadota; class Betaproteobacteria; order Neisseriales; family Neisseriaceae; genus Neisseria; species uncultured Neisseria sp. The sequence continues at coordinate 13,365 of NZ_CATNVN010000024.1, read as the reverse complement.
CATCATCCACAGCAAACTCAAAGCCGACGGCAACTACCTCGACCTTTTGAACGTCCCCGGACAAATCGCCAACGGCCAGGTTTGCGGTTCGCCCTACATCAGCATGGACGGCCCCGGCGTATTCAAGTTTGCCGTCAAAATGCTGTCAAAAATCGCCGATGACGTTATCGAAGAAGCCGGTTACACCACCGATCAAATCGATTGGCTTGTGCCGCACCAAGCCAATAAGCGCATTATCGACTCTACCGCCAAACACTTGGGCTTGAGCATGGACAAAGTGATCCTGACCGTCCAAGACCACGGCAACACGTCCGCAGCCTCCATTCCACTGGCACTGGATGTCGGTATTAAAAACGGCCAAATCAAACGCGGACAAAACCTCTTGCTCGAAGGCATCGGTGGCGGTTTTGCCTGGGGTGCGGTTTTGGTGAAATACTAACGATTGGGCCGTCTGAACATCCCTTTCAGACGGCCTATTCTGCTCAAACCCATGAAATCCCTAACGTTTGCACTCTGCATCAGCAGCCTGTTTTTAAGCATAACGGCTGTAATATTGCCCAAACTGGCAATCGCCTATCTCGCACTGAGTGCATACGTTTTCCTGCTTTACTACCAAGACAAACAGCGCGCATGCAACCACGGCAGACGCATACCCGAAGCAAAATTACACCTGCTCAACCTGCTTGGCGGTTGGCCGGGCGGTTATTGCGGCAGCCTCGCATTCGGGCACAAAACCAGCAAACTCAGCTTTGTCCGCACCTTCCGACTGACCGCCACAACCAATACTGTCGCCACCCTCCTACTGCTGGCAGACACCCTCAAACATTCAAACCAATAAGGAATTACCATGTCTTTCGCATTCTTCTTCCCCGGACAAGGCTCACAAAGCCTAGGCATGATGAACGGCTTTGCCGAGCAAGCCATCGTTAAAGCCACATTTGACGAAGCTTCCGCCGTATTGGGTCAAGACCTGTGGGCAATGATTAACGGCGAAGATGCCGAATTAATCGGACAAACCGTCAACACCCAGCCCATCATGCTGGCTGCCGGCATTGCCACCTACCGCGCCTACTTGGAAGCCGGCGGTAAAATCCCTTCCGTCGTTGCAGGCCACAGCCTCGGCGAATACACCGCCCTCGTCGCTGCCGGCGCATTGGATTTCGCAGACGCGGTCAAACTGGTCCGCCTGCGCGCCGAACTCATGCAATCTGCCGTACCTCAAGGCGTAGGCGCAATGGCCGCTATTTTGGGTTTGGAAGATGAACAAGTAAAAGCCATTTGTGCCGAAGCTGCACAAGGCGAAGTCGTTGAAGCCGTCAACTTCAACTCCCCCGGCCAAGTCGTGATTGCCGGCAATACCGCCGCAGTCGAACGCGCCATGGCCGCCGCCAAAGAAGCCGGAGCCAAACGCGCCCTGCCGCTGCCTGTTTCCGTTCCTTCACATTGCAGCCTCATGAAGCCTGCAGCGGAAAAACTTGCCGAAGCACTGAAAGACATCACCATCAAACAACCGCAAATCCGCGTTATTCATAACGCCGATGTTGCCTCTTATGATGATGCCGACAAAATCAAAGATGCCTTGGTACGCCAACTGTACAGCCCGGTACGCTGGACAGAAACCGTCAACGCACTTGTTTCCGAAGGCATCACCGAATCCGCCGAATGCGGCCCCGGCAAAGTCCTCGCAGGCCTCGCCAAACGCATCAATAAAGAAGCCGCGTGCAGCGCATTGACCAATGCCGATCAAGTGGCTGCATTTATCGAAGCTCACTAAGCTTGCAGCCTTTCATGTTCCAAACGACCTTTCTTAATGAGAGGTCGTTTTTAATGCCTTTCAGTTGTGTTGAAATAGGAGAGTGAATGGTAACAGAAGGACATTTTTTCTATTTCAACTTAGCATTAGTTTTTTAAATATTTAAGGTTGTCTGAAAAAATTTTACAGAAAGAAAAATCTTTTTTATCCCAAAGCAGTAATTTCGTCACACCAGCATCTTCATTGCGATATAATCACTAAGCCTTACTAATCCGATAGATTAACAAAATTTAATCTACATAGCACCGGAATACCGAGCCAATGATAGAAAAACTGACCTTCGACCTATTTACTCAAGAAGATTCGCGCAGCTTCATGTGCTTGATGGAGTAGCGGTGGCATCGCTAGTTGCGGGAAATTACCCTCAACGATTTCAGGCCACCTGAGTTGGCATTAAACCGAATCAACCGCAAAAACCATACTATCTTCCAGTACAAATCTTTTCAAGGCAATGCACGGAAGATTTTCGGCTACCGCAAAGTCATTTACGAATATAAGCCAACCCATACCAGCTATGTTGCAGAAATGAATAGAGAATTATTCTTTCTTTTTGATGAAGAAAATACTGAAGGATTTATCTGATAAATTCGATACCCAGCATCAACAGTATACCAAAGCAATCCCAGATATGATGAGCAAGCAGTTCTGGCGTGGTATTTATAAGGAAGACTAAACGATGAGTGCCCTGATATACATTGCTACCCATACAGATGATTATCGTTTCCCTCGAATATCGGGCTATATCCCAATTTTTGCGGGAAAAGCTTTACATGGTGAAGTCACAGCAATACAAGGTGACGATACCGGAAAAAATATTTCCATACTAAACAACCAATTTTGCGAATTGACTGCGCTGTATTGGATTTGGAAAAACAGCTATGCAAACATAGTCGGTCTAGTGCATTATCGTCGCTATTTCGCTGATTTGAACCACCCTGAAATGAACATTATCCACATGGGTAAACCAATTTTGGATACAGACAGACTTTCTGACCTAATATCATCTGAAAAACGAATCATCTTACCCAAACCGAAAAGTTTCGGCAAACGACGGTTCTTCAAACTATTTAAAAAGCAAAAGACCGTTTATCAGCAATATAGTGAGTGTCATTTCAAAAAAGACTGGCTGGAACTGGAAAAAACTGTCCATAGGCTTTTCCCTGAATATTTTCCATCATTAGAAACGGTCAAAAATGATACACAAATGAGCTGCTGCAATATGTTCATCGCCCATAAGTCCTTTATCGATGCCTATTGTACATGGTTGTTTGAGATTTTGTTTGACTTATATAACCGGCTAGATATTAGTGATTACGACAATTATCAACGACGTATTTTCGGATTTATGGCAGAACGCCTTCTGAACGTTTATGTCCGACATCATGCTACTGATTTTGACATCCAATATTTAGATATTACTTTTTTAGAGTAAACCATAATGACTCAAAAAACAGAGTTCTTAATCGTAGGTGCTGGCTTTACCGGAGCCGTCATCGCACGTGAACTGGCGGAAGCTGGTCATAAAATTATTGTTATTGATCAGCGCAACCACATTGCAGGCAATTGCCATACTGAGCGAGATCAGGAAACAGGCGTAATGGAACACGTTTACGGCCCCCATATTTTCCACACCGACGACGAAGAAGTATGGAACTACGTCAATAAACACGGCGAATTCATACCCTATACCAACCGCGTCAAAACCACCTACAACAATCAGGTCTATTCTCTGCCCGTCAACCTGCATACCATCAATCAGTTTTACCAAAAAGCCTTTTCGCCCGCAGAAGCGTACCAGCATATTACTGAAATAGCTGATAACTCGATTGTCAAGCCGAAAAACTTTGAAGAACAAGCCCTGAAATTCATCGGTAAAGACTTATATGAAGCCTTCTTCAAAGGTTATACCCAAAAACAATGGGGACGCAGCCCGATTGAGCTGCCCGCCAGCATTCTTAAACGACTGCCTGTACGTTTCAACTACAACGACAATTATTTCGCACACCGCTTCCAGGCCATCCCTAAGGATGGCTATACCGTCGTCGTACAATCCATCCTGAACCATCCGAATATTTCAGTATCTCTCAATACAGCATTTTCCGTAGAAGCGGCAGAAGGTAAACACATTATTTGGACGGGCAAGTTGGACGAATACTTCCAATATGCGCAGGGGCGTTTGGCATACCGTACGCTGGACTTTGAAAAACACTCTGCTGAAGGCGACTTCCAGGGCTGTGCGGTCATGAATTACGGCAATGCCGACATTCCCTACACCCGCATCGCCGAACACAAACACTTCACCCCCTGGGAAGAACACGAAAAAACCATCTATTTCAAAGAGTTCAGTCGTGAGTGCGGAGAGAACGACATCCCCTACTATCCAGTAAACCTGAGCAGCTCTTCCGGCCTGCTGGAAGGCTACTTCGCCCTTGCTGAAAAGGAAAACGGCGTAACCTTCGCCGGTCGCCTGGGTACCTACCGCTATATGGATATGGACGTTACCATTAAAGAAGCCTTGAAATTAAGCCGCCGTATGCTTGAAGATTTGAATGCGGCTAAACCTTTAGCAAGTTTTTACCATAAATAAAGCGTCAAGGTCGTCTGAAACAGACCACCGATTCACAGCATTACATCCTGATTATGAATAAAACCATCATCCTTGCTGTCCCCTATATGTACGGGTTGGACAAGTGCATAGAAAAAAACCTGTGCTACCACGGCTTCAATGTTATCAATCTCTGTTATGACGACAGGGACTCATACTATCCGCACATAGGCTGCCGTATTCTCAGTTTATATCATAAATACATTAAAAAAGATGGCGATTATAAGAAAAAACTGAAATATTCCCGCTACCGCAAGCAGATAACAGAAAAACTGGCTTCCTTGGGAAGTGGCAAAGCAGACTACGCCCTTTGCATCCGCGCCAATATTTATCCCAAAGAAATCATTTCTGCCATCCGCGAACACAGCAAAGTATGCGTCAACTACCAATGGGACGGTATCGACCGTTTCCCTGACATCATCGAATATTTGCTCTATTTTGACCGCTGCTGGGTGTTCAATAAAAACGATGTGGGAAAATACCCCCAACACCGTTTCAAAGCGACTACCAATTTCTATTTCGATTTTCCGATTGAGGGAAATGGAAAAACGGAGGGCCTTTATTTTTTAGGCGGCTACGAGGCGGGCAGAGAACACCAAACCTCCATTTTTCTTGATGAAGCACGCCAACTGGAACTGCCGTTGGATTTCTACATCTACTGCAAAGACGACCGTGCAAGCAAAATTTTTGGCAACGACGGCATTACCTATTTGAATCGACAAAGCATCCTGAGCTTCGAGCAAAACCTGCAAAAGGTCAAAAACTGCCTGGCAGTCGTCGATTTTGTCCAATTTGAAAATTACGGCTTGTCTTTCCGTGTATTCGATGCACTGTGTTTCGACAAAAAACTGATTACCACCAATCAGGCAGTAGCAGCATGCGACTTCTTCCATCCCGACAACATCTTTATTTGGAACGGAGAAAGCCTTGATGGATTGGAAGACTTTTTCAGACGACCTTACCATCCTGTTCTCGAAGAAATAAAAAACAAATACGCCTTCGGCAACTGGGTTCGCCGAATCCTCGACATACCAGACGAAGCATAAACAGATACCATGACGACCGAACAAAAAACGATTATCCTGGGGATGCCCTACAACTACCAGATTTACTATGTCATTGAGGCAGCTCTAAGATATCAAGGCTTCAATGTTATTAGCATTGTCTTGGATGATTCTAATTTCCACTATCCTTCCCTCTTTGATCGTCTGAAAGTTAAATTCAGGCAACTGGTGTTGCGGGATAAAAACGCTAAAAAGAAACTCAAATCTGCTCAATTAATGCGAGATGTCGAAAACAAACTGGTAACGCATGGTAAAGTAGATTACGCTTTGTTTATTCGAAGTGATGTTTATTCACTTGAATTTTTAGATATGATTAAACGCCATACCCGTCCCGGCAATATGATCAACTACCAATGGGACGGCATTGACCGCTTTCCCGCCATTTGGGATTGCGCCGACCGGTTCGACCGCATTTACGTTTTTGATCCCGTCGATATGCGAAATCCGAAACATCCTTTCCTGCCAGCCACCAACTTCTATTTCGACCACGATGTCAACCTGCCCGAAAACCCGCCCAACGATTTCTATTTCATCGGCTGGCATATGCCCGACCGCGCCCCGATTATTTCCGAGTTCGGTAAAGTGGCCGAAACGCTGGGCTGGAAGCTCGACTTCAATATCGGCTGTCTGAATACTGACGTTGACACCCTCCGCCGTTTTTATCCTACGGAAAACATCAAAATCTTCATCGGCGTCAGAAGTTTCGCAGACAACCTCGAAGCCGCCAAACAGGCAAAAATCCTGATAGATTTCAAAACGCCCGTTCACAACGGCCTCTCGTTCCGCCCCTTTGAAGCCCTCGGCTACCGCAAAAAACTGATTACCACCAACGCCGAAATCAAAAAATACGATTTCTACCACCCCGACAACATCTTCGTTTGGGACGGTAAAAGTTTGGACGGTTTGGCAGAATTTGTCGCCAAACCCTACTGTGAACTGCCGCCCGAAATCTACCAAAAATACAGTTTCGGCAACTGGTTGCGCTATATTCTGGACATACAGCCCCATCAAAAAATAACCCTGCCCGAATAAACGGAGAGGCCGTCTGAAATTTGCCGATATAGCAGATAAAATAGGCAATGTCCGTACCGTCATTCCTGCGCAGGCGGGAATCCAGAGATTTGAGATTACGGTAATCTCTAAACATCTCTGAAAGATTAAGATCGGGATTCCCGCCTACGCGGGAATGACAATACGGAGGCTTCTTATTTTGTTTCAGACGGCCTCAAAAATTAGATTCATCACACTATTTATGCTATAAGGTCGTCTGAAATAAACAGACTCTATTCTCGAAACAAGGAAGTAAACATGAGTACACAAGATTTAAGCGGCAAAGTCGCATTGGTAACAGGCGCATCGCGCGGTATCGGCGCGGCAATTGCCGACACGCTGGCGGCGGCAGGTGCCAAAGTCATCGGCACGGCAACCAGCGAAAGCGGCGCGGCAGCGATTAGCGAGCGTCTGGCGCAATGGGGCGGAGAAGGCCGTGCATTGAATTCTGCCGAACCTGAAACCATCGAAAACCTGATTGCCGACATCGAAAAAGAATTCGGCAAACTGGATATTTTGGTCAACAACGCCGGCATTACCCGTGACAACCTCCTAATGCGCATGAAAGAGGAAGAGTGGGACGACATCATGCAGGTTAACCTCAAATCTGTGTTCCGTGCCTCCAAAGCGGTATTGCGCGGCATGATGAAACAACGTGCCGGCCGCATCATTAACATTACTTCCGTTGTCGGCGTGATGGGCAATGCCGGCCAAACCAACTATGCAGCCGCAAAAGCAGGCTTAATCGGCTTCTCCAAATCTATGGCGCGTGAAGTCGGCAGCCGCGGCATTACCGTCAACTGCGTCGCCCCCGGCTTTATCGACACCGATATGACCCGCTCCCTGCCGGAAGAAACCCGTAAAACCTTTGAAGCGCAAACTTCTTTGGGTAAATTCGGTGAAGCGCAAGATATTGCCGATGCAGTCTTGTTCTTGGCTTCTGATCAGGCAAAATACATTACCGGTCAGACACTTCATGTCAACGGCGGCATGTTGATGCCTTAAACCGTGTGTTTATTTAAAGGCCGTCTGAATATTTCAGACGGCCCTTTTTGTCAATCAAAACACTACTTTACATTCTATCTTGATATAATCTTAATAATCCGTTAGATAACGCTCGAAACAGTAAGTCCAAATAAGCATGATACGGGAAATCAAATCGCAGAAATGAAGTTCATTCTGTGCGTTTTTATTTGGGTTTGCTGTCGGTTTTCGACGTGTTTCAGACGGCCTATATAACAATAGCTACTTTTAACGAAAGGCCGCCCACTCTATGCACGAATTCTCCCTCGGTCCCATTGTCATTGTCTTGTTGGTTTCCGTCATTACGGTTATCTGCTGTCGCAAGTTCAACATTCCTTCCATGCTCGGTTATCTTTTGGTCGGTTTTATTGCCGGTCCGGGTATGTTCAAACTGATTCCGCAAAGCCACGCTACCGACTATTTGGGCGAAATCGGCATTGTATTCTTGATGTTCAGCATCGGTCTCGAATTCTCCCTGCCCAAACTCAAAGCCATGCGCCGCCTCGTATTCGGCTTGGGCGGTTTGCAAGTCATCATTACCATGCTCTCGATTATGGGCATTTTGATGGCAATGGGCACGCCGTTTAACTGGGCGTTTGCCACTGCGGGCGCACTGACCATGTCGTCCACCGCCATCGTCAGCCGCATTCTGTCGGAGAAAACCGAGCTGGGTCAGCCGCATGGTCAAATGGCCATGGGTGTTTTGCTGATGCAAGATATTGCCGTTGTACCGCTGATGATTCTGATTCCGGCACTTGCTGGCGGTAGCGAAGGCAACTTGTGGGTAGAGCTGGGCTTGGCCGGTTTGAAAATGTTGCTGACCTTGGGCATTTTGTTCGTTATCGGCAGCCGTGTGATGTCGCGCTGGTTCAGACTGGTTGCCAAACGCAAATCGTCCGAACTCTTCATGATTAACGTTTTGCTGGTTACTTTGGGCGTGGCCTATCTGACAGAGCTTGAAGGCCTGTCTATGGCATTGGGCGCATTCGTCGCCGGTATGCTGCTTTCCGAAACTGAATACCGCATTCAGGTAGAAGACGACATCCGTCCATTCCGCGACATCCTGCTGGGCTTCTTCTTCATTACCGTCGGTATGAAGCTGGATATTCAGGCGCTGATCGGCAACTGGCAGCAAATCCTGATTTTGTTGGCAATCCTGTTGGTCTTGAAAGCACTGGTCGTCTTCATCATCGCTTTGCGCATGAAAAACCCTGTGGGCGACAGCCTCAAAAGTGCGCTTTATTTGGCGCAAGGCGGCGAATTCGGCTTTGTGATGCTGGCCATTTCCAGCAAAATCAATATGGTTTCGCCCGAATTGGAACAAGCAGCCACTGCAGCCGTCTTGCTCTCCATGATTGCCGCGCCATTTATCTTGGGCAGCAGCGATGCCATCGTCAGCCGCTTCGTCAAATCCGACTGGGACATGAAAGCCTTGGACTTGCACTCCATGCTGGTGGAAACCATGAGCAAATCCGAACACGTCCTGATTATCGGTTTCGGACGCGGCGGTCAATCGGTTGCCCGTGTATTGGCGCAAGAAGGCATCCCCTACTTTGCCCTTGACTTGGATATTGCCCGCGTACAAGTGGCACGCAACGCAGGCGAACCAGTTTCCTTTGGCGATGCCAAACGTCGCGAAGTCTTGGAAGCCGCCGGCTTGGGACGCGCCAAAATGGTGGTCATCACGCTGAACAATATGCATGAAACACAACATGTTCTCGGCAACATCATGTCTATGCATCCGAGCATGCCGGTTTATGTTCGCGCTACGAATGACGATTATGTCAAAACCTTTACCGAAATGGGTGCGGAAGAAACCGTCTCCGATACCAAAGAAACCAGCCTGGTGCTAGCAAGCTATGCCATGTTGGGCCACGGCCTCTCTTATAACCATGTTTATCAAACCATAACCCACATCCGTCACAGCCGCTATGCATCTTTGCAAGACTTGTTTGTCGGCAGTGATGATGACAGTTTCTCCGACGAAGACAGCAAGGCCGTCTGCCGCCATGCCTTCCCCTTGCAAGGCGAGGCACACGCCATCGGCAAAACCATCCGTGAATTGCCATTGGCAGCACATTATCTGAAACTATTGTTTATCCGCCGCAATACCGGGAAAATCCAAGACCTTGACCCTGATTTCGTTTTGGAAAACGGTGATATTTTGGTTATCGCAGGCAAGCAGGAAGAAATTATTTCCTTTGAAAACTGGTGCTTGCAGGGAGATATCTAATTATCGGCAAATAAATCTTGCGCGCATCAGGATTTTTTGGTTTAATAGCGTCTTCGCAATTTTGCGCATGGGTGATTAGCTCAGTTGGTAGAGCGTCTGCCTTACAAGCAGAATGTCGGCGGTTCGACTCCGTCATCACCCACCAAGTTTCCTTTCATTGTCTTTGACAGTGGATGCGCGGTGGTAGCTCAGTTGGTTAGAGTACCGGCCTGTCACGCCGGGGGTCGCGGGTTCGAGCCCCGTCCGCCGCGCCATTATTTAAAAATACTGATTTCTCAGTATCTCCCTTTTTCGGGTGATTAGCTCAGTTGGTAGAGCGTCTGCCTTACAAGCAGAATGTCGGCGGTTCGACTCCGTCATCACCCACCAAGTTTCCTTTCATTGTCTTTGACAGTGGATGCGCGGTGGTAGCTCAGTTGGTTAGAGTACCGGCCTGTCACGCCGGGGGTCGCGGGTTCGAGCCCCGTCCGCCGCGCCATCAAATTAAAAATAAAAAATATCGGTTTTTACCGATATTTTTTTCGTCTGTATCCTATGCCTTTTATACAAAGTCCAGCTATTTTAGATAGTATAAACAGGACTAAACAATAAGGCTGAAAGAAATATGGTTTAAATCCTGCAAGACCATCTATCTCAAGCTGCTTCACACCAAACGTTTATTCATCAAATCCCTAAATCATCTTTCAAAATAGACATAAATACTTACCTCCCCCTCTTACACAAAGGCCGTCTGAAAACGTCAATACATTTTCAGACGGCCTTTTTTAGCTTATCAAGCCTGATACCTAATCATGCAGGAGGCCTTAGCATCAATCCAATGTTCGCCACCGGGCTGAACAATTTTAGACACCAGCTTATCCAAGTCGCGTAAATAATCGGTCGATTTTTGGCTGTTGATAATAACGACAACCAGCAACGGCTTTTCGCCCAACCAATACCCAGCCAACGCGCGGACATCTTTAAGCGTACCGGTTTTAAGGCGCAGGTTTTCACCGGGCTGCTTCAAACGTGTTTTAAGCGTGCCGTCCTTACCGGCAATCGGCAGCGTACTGATAAACTCATTTTTAAACGGGCTGAAGTAGGCTTTTTCCAACATTTGCGCCATCATTCGCGCATTGAGCCGTTCAACGCGGGACAGGCCTGAGCCGTTTTCCAACACCAGCCCTTCCGTATTGATACCGGCAACCGCCAGCTCGCTTTTTACGATAGAGGCAGCCTTGGCCTGCGCCTGCTTGTAATCAGATATATGTCCGGCAAATTTAAGGAAAACCGAACGGGCAATCAGATTATTGGAATGCTTGTTCATATCGGTGAGGATATCGGTAAGCGGTTTGGATAGATGGCTTGCCAACACATGCGCATCATGAGGAGCGACACCTGTCGTCAGGCCGTCTGAAACCGTGCCGTCTTGTTGACGCCATTGGTTCACAAAACTTTTGCCGACAAATTCTTTCATACTGTACATATTCAGATACAGCTCTTTGCCCAAGCAGCTTTCCGGCAGCTTGCCCGATACGGTCAGCGTATTGTTTTTATAGGAAGTCTTCATGTGGTTTTTTAAAACGCTGCACTTCCCTTCCTTATCTTCAAGCGTCAATTTGTTTTGAATGTTCAGATTCGGCAGCGGCGGATTGGTACGGATGACCAAGCTTCCGTCTTCTTCTTTTTCAGCTCGCAGTTCAACGGTTTTATACGCCAACATATTAGGATCGGGCGGCGTCATAAAGCTTTCGGCAGAATCGGAAGCAAAATCATCCGGATTCTTCACATCGCCCCACAGACTGCGGTCGAGTATCAGATGTCCGTCGATATGGCGTATGCCCTTATCGCGCATCTGTTGCTGCATTTGCACCAAATCATGCTGGTCAAACACAGGATCGCCGCTCCCCACCCAATACACATTGCCTTTCAACGTATCGCCTTTGATTGGGCCGTTGGTTTTAAACTCAGTTTTCCAACGATAATCACCGCCCAACATACGAAACGCGGTAAACGCCGTTACCAGCTTCATGGTCGAAGCAGGATTGCGCAATTCATCGGCACGATGTTCCACAATCACTTTGCCGCTGTCCAATTCCTGCACATAAACAGAAATCTCATTTTCAGGAATACGCCCGAAATCCAAAGCCCATGACGGACAAACCGCCATCATCAGGCCGATTGATAAAATACATTTTAACTTCATTGTGTTACAAAATCTTATAAATTCTTACGAGGTACTTAGGCCGTCTGAACGTTTCAGACGGCCTTTTTCTTTATTTCTGATGCGCTTTCAAACGTAAAGCAAACATGACGACCACAACACCGACAACCAAAGCGCAACCCATCGCCAAATGGATACCGTCCAACATTGCCTGTTGCGGCATATCTGCGCTGGAAAGTTTCTCGCCGATATTGGTTGCACCGACAAAAAACGCCGCGCCGATGGCACCGGCAATCGGGTTGATGGTGGTCAGAATCGCCGCACCATGCGGATTGAGCGTTTTTGGCAACGCATTCAGACCATGGGTTTCGCTGGTTACACAAGCAGACACGGAAAGCGCCAATAGCGTAAACATCGCCGTCAACATCACCACTTGCGTATCAATCCGCAAAAACAGCCACAATACCGCCAGCGACACCACCAGCATCACTGTTGCTGGCAAAACGACAAAGCGTCCGCCCTTTTTGTCCAACAATTTGCCGAACAAAGGCGCAGCAACTGCTTGGGCAATACTGGCAGGCATCAGGATCAGGCCGGTTGCCGTACCGGTCAGCATCAACACTTGCTGCGTATACATCGGCACCATCAGTTCCAAACCCAAGAACAGGAATATCGCACCGGCCAAAATCACAACGCAATATCTGAACTGTTTGTATTCAAACGCACGAAGGTTCAACAACGGCGTAGCCAAACGGAACTGACGGTGCGCAAACCACCCCACCAGCACAACGGAAGCGGCAAAGAGCAGGATAAATTCCAGCAGCGGCATATGGGCAAAATTACTGCTCGCATAAACCAACCCGCCGAAGCCCGCAATCGACAGCACAGCTGACAACATATCGATTTTCGGACGGCTGATGTTGCTCAAATTGACCGTCAAATATTTGCCCACCAGCACCATCGCCGCCAACATAAACGGCGCGGTAAAACCGAACAGCACACGCCAATGCGTATGGTCGATGATGATGCCCGACAGCGTAGGCCCCATTGCAGGCGCGGCGGTAAACATCATGGTAATCACGCCCATCGCCGTTCCGCGCTTGTTAGGCGGGAAAATCGACAACACGCCGTTAAACAGAAGCGGGACAAAAAACGCGGCAGATACTGCCTGCACCATACGCCCGACTACCAATACGCCAAACGTCGGTGCAAACGCGCAAATCAGCGATCCTGCTAAAAACGTTGCCTGCGTAAACAGCACCATTTTGCGCGTTTCAAACCATTGAATCACGCCTGCCGTAATCGGTGTAAATGCCCCCATGACCAGCAGAAAACCCGTCGTCAGCCATTGGACCGTGGTCTTATCGACACCGAAATCTTTCATAATCGGCGTGAGCGCGACATTCAGCAGCGTATCGTTGAGATAGCCGAAAA